>NZ_JBCGFQ010000053.1:0-35581 GCF_040984075.1 Pseudomonas sp. I2 | reverse complement strand
CCCTCACCGAACTGCTCCAGCAGCTCTTTGGGGATTTTGGGCAGGTCACGCAAGGGTTTCTTTTTGGTTGGCATACATGCACCTCTTACTCATGTTATGCCCGAACACAAAATTTCTGACACCCTCCTGGGCTGCTTTGCAGCCCATCGCCGGCAAGCCACACGCCGCCGCCACGATAATTCACACATTATGAAATATCTTTTTCACATAGCAGCCAAAGAAATATTTGGCAGCCTCACTTGCCACCAAAACTCAAAAAACAACAAGATCAGAAAAACCTCATAGACAATCAGACCACCCTCACTCAAAAAAGGAACGGTCCGACAGAAAATCCCTAGCAAAATTAAACAGAAGACATTCCTTTCAGACTACGCCTAAGAACATTCGCACACCCAGGCTATTAATCAAACATTAAAACCAAAGTAACTTTCCCATCCACCACCAACGAAACTTGACATTAATCGAGGGCACACATAAACCTCCACACCCGACGTGGCAGCAAGACTCCTACCCAAGGAGTAAAGAATGAAAAAAATAAGAACCTACAACTACGAACTACTCAACTTTGATTCCGATCCACTAATCGTCTCGTCACGGGACGAGAGCACAGTCGACCCGAATGCTTCCCCTCCCGCGAACAACCTTCCCGCCCCCACCACACCCAAGGCAGTCAGCATTGCAAAGCGCTCAAGCACCTTGATCCTCAAGCACTTGAAAGAATCATTCGCACGTCTTTGGACAGCCGTTTGGCAAGCGCTGAATAGTCGGCCGCCTGTACCGCCCTATCGCCGTCGAAGCGGCGACAGGGCCAATACAGACGCCCAGGCAGCGACGCTTACAACCCCTCCAACTCCGCCATCAGGTCACTGAGCCGGTCGATCTTGTCATCGTCCAGCGCACTGTCCTGCAGCCCGCGCACGTACTCGGCCAACGCCTCCACCGTGCTGCACTCGAACATCGCCCGCAGCGGTACGTTCAACTGCAACTGCTTCTGCACCCGCGAGGCGATCTGGGTCGCCAGCAGGGAGTGGCCGCCCAGTTCGAAGAAGTTGTCGCGCACGCCAACCCGCTCGGCCTTGAGTACATCCGCCCAGATACCAGCCAGGGTCTGCTCCAGCTCGTCGCGCGGCGCCAGGTAGTCCTGGCTGTGCTGGCCGCCGATATCGATGGCAGGCAGAGCCTTGCGGTCGAGCTTGCCGTTGGCGTTGTGCGGCAAGCCGTCCAGCCAGGCCCAGTGCAGCGGCACCATGTAGTCTGGCAGCTCGGCCCGCAGGCGTAGCTTGACCCGCTCCAGCAACGCGGCATCGGCGCTTATGCCCTGGTGAGCCACCAGGTAGCCGACCAGGTGCTTGCCATTGACGCCCTCCTGCACGCCCACGGCGGCATCGCGTATTTCGGCCTGCTCATGCAGGCGGGCCTCGATCTCGCCCAGCTCGATGCGGTAGCCGCGGATCTTCACCTGGTGGTCGATGCGGCCGACGTATTCGAGCACACCGTCCGCACGGCGCCGTGCCAGGTCGCCGGTGCGGTACAGGCGCTCACCCGGTGCCCCATAGGGATGCGGAATGAAAGCCTGGGCGGTACGCACCGGGTCACCGACATAACCGCGGCCGACACCGGTACCGGCGACGCACAGCTCGCCCACCGCCCCCAACGGCACCAGCGCCTGGTCCTCGCCAAGCAGGTACAGGCGGTTGTTGTCGGTCGGCGTGCCGATCGGCAAGTAGCTGCCACGGGTGGACGCGGCGTTGACACGGAAGAACGCCACGTCGTCCGAACACTCCGCCGGGCCATAGGCGTTGACCAGGCCGATCTCGGGGTAGCGCTGCAGCCACTGGGCCGCCAGCTCCGGCGGCATGGCCTCGCCGGTCGGCAGCATCCAGCGCAGGCGATCCAGGGGCTGGTGCTCGTTGGCCAGCATGCCCTGGATCAGCGACGGCACGCTTTCCAGCACGCTGATACCGGTGGCCTGCACATGGGCCAGCAAGCCCTGCGGGTCGTGGGCGATGGCGTTCGGCACGATGTTCACCTGGGCACCGAACAACGGCGCGGCGAGGAACTGCCAGACCGAAATGTCGAAGCTCTGCGAGGCGGTCTGGGCGATCACGTCCTGCTCGTCCAGTTGCAGGTAGGGCACCTTGCTCAACTGGTTGTTGAGCATGCCGCGCTGTTCGACCATCACCCCCTTGGGCAAGCCAGTGGAGCCGGAGGTGTAGATCACATAAGCCAGGTTGTCCGGCGCGCTGTGGATGCCGGGGTTGTGGCTGGCCACATCGCTGGCCTGGACCGCCTCCCACAGCAGCAGCTTCGGCCGTGCCGCGCCGCCCAGCTCGTCCAGCAACTGGCGCGCCTGTTCGGCACAGGCCGCCGTGCACACCAGCACTGGCGTGCGGCTCAGCTCGACGATACGTTGCAGACGCGCCGAGGGCAGGCCCGGGTCCAGCGGCAGGTAGCCGGCGCCGGCCTTGAAGCTGCCGACGATCATGCCCAGCAACGGCAGGCCACGCTCGGCCAGCAGCGCCACAGGCTGGTCGATGGCCACGCCCGCCGCGACCAGGGCATGGCCCAGGCGGTTGGCCGCCAGGTTCAGCCCGGCATAGTCATAGGCCGCCTCCAGGCAACGGGCGACGACACGCTCGGGATGGGCGGCGACCCGCGCCTCGAACAGCGCCACATAGCTCTGCTCCAGGCTGTAGGCGTGCTCGGTGCGATTGCAGTCTTCCAGCAGGAAGCGCTGCTCGTCCGCGCCCAGCAGCGGCAGCTCGGCCACCTCCCCTTCGAAACCTTGCACCAGCGCCAGCAACAGGCGCTTGAACTCGGCCAGCAGGCGTTCGACGGTCGGGTAGTCGAAGTAGCGCTGGTCGAACGACAGGTGCAGGCCCAGGTCGTCGCCCGGGTAGCACACCGCGGTCAACGGGAAGTTGGTGTGGGTACGGCCCGAATCGGAGCTGGCATTGAGGTGCTGCGCATGATCCAGCACCGCCGTTTCCACCGGTGCATTCTCGAACACGAACAGGCTGTCGAACAGCGGCTGGCCCTTGGGCAGCTCGCTGCACTCCTGGATCGCCACCAGCGGCAGGTACTCGTATTCGCGCAGCTCCATGTTGCGCTCCAGCAGGCCCTGCAGCCACTGGCGCACGCTGAGCCGCTGGCCTGGCTCGGGCAACTGCACGCGCAAGGCGATGCTGTTGATGAACAGGCCGACCGTGCGCTGCATCTGCGGCAAGCTGACCGGGCGCCCGGCCACGGTGACGCCGAAGATCACGTCGCGCTCGCCGCTGTAGCGCGCCAGCACCAGGGCCCAGGCCGCCTGGGCGAAGGTGTTGACGGTCAGTTGGTGGGCTTGGGCCAGCTCGCGCAGGCGCACCCCGTCCTTGACCTCCAGGCGGGTGTAGCAGTCACCGACGATCATGCCGTCACCGGCATGCTCATGACGCAGTGGGCGGTCGCTCGGGATGGCCGTGGCGCGCTCGAAACCGGCCAGGTTGTCTTGCCACCACTGGCGTGCTTCGTCCAGATCCTGGCGTTGCAGCCAGCCGATGTAGTCGCGGTAGCGCGGCGGCACCGGCAGTTGGGCCTGGCGACCCTCGCCAAGGGCCTGGTAGATCTCGAAGAAGTCGTTCATCAGCAGCGAGCGGCACCAGGCATCGATGAGGATGTGGTGGTTGCTCATCATGAACCAGTAGCGCTCATCGTCGACACGCACCAGGCGCAGGTGGAACGGTGCCTCGCGCAGCAGCTCGAAGCCGACCTCGCGCTCCTGCTTGTGCAAATCTTGCAGGCGCTCTTCCTGGGCCGCCTCGTCGAGGCCGCGCCAGTCCTGGTAGTCCACCGGTGTCTTGCCGGGCTTGTGGATGATCTGCAGCATCGCCTCGCCGGCGTTCCAGCTGAACGATGCGCGCAGGGCCTCGTGGCGCGCCACCACGGCCTGCCAGGCCTGGGCGAAGCGCTCGGGGTCGACGGCACTGTTGATGCGATAGCGGTCCTGCATGTAGTAGATGCCGGTGCCTGGCTCGAGCAGGGTGTGCAGCAGCAAGCCCTCCTGCATCGGCGTGAGCGGGTAGACGTCCTCGATCTCGGCGGCCGGTACCGGCAGGCTGTCGATCTGCTCCTGGGTCAGTTGCGCCAGGGGGAAGTCCGAGGGCGTGAAGCTGCCGTTGCCCTCGCCCAGGCAGTGCTCGACCAGGGCCAGCAGTTCCTGGCGATAGGCCTCGGCCAGCTCGGCGATGGTGCGCTCCTCGTAGCGCTCGGCGCTGAAGGTCCAGCGCAGTTGCAACGCGCCGCCATACACCTGGCCATCGACGCTCAGCCAGTTGGGCAGCGGTGCGTCCTGGTCGTGGGCCAGGCCTGTCGGTGCATCCAGCGGCTGGAACAGCGCCTTGGCATCGAACTGCTGGTCGAACTGGCCCAGGTAGTTGAAGGTGATCCGCGCCTGGGGCAACGCCGCCATGCGTTCACGGCTAGCGTCGTCGGCCAGGTAGCGCAGCACGCCGTAGCCGATGCCCTTGTGCGGCACCTGGCGCAGTTGCTCCTTGATGCGCTTGATCGAGCTGGCACGGGCAGCGTCGCCATCGCCCGCTGCCGGGCTCAGGCTCAGCGGGTAGGCATTGGTGAACCAGCCGACGCTGCGGGTCAGGTCGATGTCCTCGAACAGCCCGTCGCGGCCATGCCCCTCCAGTTGCACCAGCACCGCATCGTCACCGCTCCAGCGGCACAGGGCGCGGGCCAGGGCGGTGAGCAGCAGGTCGTTGACCTGGGTGTGGTAAGCCGCCGGCGCCTGTTGCAGCAGTTGCCGGGTCTGCTCCACATCGAGTTCGATGGCCAGGGTACGGGCATGGCGATGCAGGTTGCCACCCTGGGGATGGTCGCACGGCAGCTCGTGACGGGCATTGCCCAGTTGGCCGACCCACCAGCCCAGCTCGTCGCGCAGCGAGTCGCTGCCGGCATAGCTGGCCAGGCGCGCGGCCCAGTCGCCCATGGCGTGGGTCTTGGCTGCCAGTCGCTCGCCACGGTAGAGCGCCTGCAGGTCTTCCAGCAGCACGCGCCAGGACACACCATCGACCACCAGGTGGTGGATCGCCAGCAGCAGGCGCTGCCCACCCTGCCCGTCGCTGACCAGCAAGGCACGCAACAGCGGGCCCTGGTCAAGGTCCAGGCTGCGCTGCACGTCGGTGTAGAGCGCCTGGCAGTCGTCGAAATCGGCCACGGTGGCGGTCCACAGCAGCGCTTGCGTCGCCGCTTGGGCATAGTCGGCCTGCCACTGCCCATTGGCCTGGGTGAAGCGCAGGCGCAGGCTGTCGTGATGCTCCAGCAACGCCGCCAGGGCACGCTCCAAGGCATCGGCCTGCAACGGCTGGCGAGCCTCCAGCAGAACCGCCTGGTTCCAGTGCTGGGGCTGGCTCATGGCGCTGTCGAAGAACCAATGCTGGATCGGCGTCAGCGCAGTGCGCCCCTGGCGCGGGCCCTGCTCGATGCCGCTCGGCGCCGAGCCACGGCACACCACCGCCGCCAGTGTCTGGATGGTCTGGTGCTGGAACAGGTCGCGCGGGGTGAATTGCAGCCCCAACTGACGCGCACGGCTGACCACCTGGATCGACAGGATCGAATCACCGCCCAGTTCGAAGAAGTTGTCCTGCACACCGACCCGCGACACGTTGAGCACCTCGCGCCAGATCTGCGCCAACTGCTGCTCCAGCTCGTTGGCCGGCGCCTGGTAGTGCTGGCGCGCCTGCTCCAGGTCGGGCGCCGGCAGGGCGCGGCGGTCGAGCTTGCCGTTGCCCATCAGGGGCAGGCTGTCGAGCAGCACCAGGTGCGCCGGCACCATGTAGTCCGGCAGGTGCTGACGAGCATGGGCCTTGACCGTCTCGCGCAGAGCCGCCTGGGCCTCGCCGTCGGCCTGGGCCTGGGCACAGACCAGGTAACCCACCAGTTGCCGGCCGCCTGGCAGGTCGAGGGCCAGGACCACCGCCTCGTCGACGTCGGCATGGGCCTGCAGGCGACTCTCGATCTCGCCCAGCTCGATGCGAAAGCCTCGGATCTTCACCTGCTGGTCGGCACGGCCGACGTACTCCACCAGGCCGTCGGCGCGCAGGCGCACCAGGTCGCCGGTGCGGTACAGGCGACCGCCATCCTGGCTGAACGGGTCGGCGACGAAGCGCTCGGCAGACAACCCCGGTCGATCGTGGTAGCCCTGGGCCAGGCCTGCACCGCCGACGTACAGCTCACCGACGCCACCCTGGGGCAGCAGCGCCAGGTCTTCGTCGAGCACATAGGCGGTGCGTGCCCCGATCACCCGGCCGATCGGCACGCTGCCGGCGTCGGCGGGAATCTGCTCGGGCGCCAGGCAGGCCAGCGGCATGACCACGGTCTCGGTGGGGCCGTAGGCGTTGAAGAACTGTTGCGGGGCAAAGGCCTGGCGGATGCGCTGCAGGTGCTCGCCGGTCAGCGCCTCGCCGCCGGTGATGACCAGCCGCACCGGCAACTGCTCGCCACGCCCGGCCAGGTACTGAGCCAGCTGGCTGCCATAGCTGGGGGTGAAGCCCAGCACGCTCACCTGTTGCTCGCGCACCAGTTGGCAGATTTCCTCGGCGCCCCACTGGCCCTGGCCACGCAGCACCACCCGAGCACCGCACAGCAGCGGCACCAGCAGGCGTTCGCTGGCGGCATCGAAGTTGATCGAATAGAAATGCAGCTCGCAGTCGTCGCTGCGCATGCCGAAGGCGGCGATCACCGCCTGGCAGTGCATGGCGATCTCGCCATGGCTGACCACCACGCCCTTGGGCTTGCCGGTCGAGCCGGAGGTGTAGATCAGGTAGGCCTGGTGCTGCGGCAGGTTGAGGTTGTCCAGCGGCGCATCGCTGTAGGCCGCAAGCGTCGCCGCATCGTCCTCCAGGCTCCAGTGGGCGACACCTGCGGGCAGCTCGCCCAATGCCGCGAGCAGCGCGCGCTGACCCAGCAGCAGGCCGATGCGGCTGTCCTCGATCATGTAGCGCAGGCGGTCGAGCGGGTACTCCGGGTCCAGCGGCACGTAGGCGCCACCGGCCTTGAGGATGGCCAGCAGGCCGACCACCATCTCCAGCGAGCGCTCCAGGGCCAGGCCGACCCGGACCTGCGGGCCGACACCACGCTCGCGCAGGGCGCGGGCCAGGCGGTTGGCCTGCTGGTCCAGCTCGGCGTAGGTCAGGTGCTGGCCGGCGAAGGTCAAGGCTCGGGCCTGCGGGGTGCTGGCCGCCTGGGCGGCGAACAGGCCATGCACGGTGTGGTTCAGCTCGAAGTCATGCTCGCCCTGCAACTGGCCGATCAGCACCTGCTGCTCGGCGCTGCTGAGCATCGGCAGTTCGCACAGGCGCTGCTGCGGGTCGTCGAGCAGCGCTACCAGCAGTTGCTGCCAATGCTCGGCCAGGCGGGCGATGCGCGGCTCGTCGAACAGGTCGCGGCTATAGGTCAGGCAGCAGCCCAGGCGGCCGTCCAGGTCGGTGACTTCCAGGTAGAGGTCGAACTTGGTGGCGCTGGCGTCGTTGACCAGGTAGTCCACCTGCATGCCGGCCAGTTCGCGGCTCTGCTGGAAGGCCCAGCGCTGGACGTTGCACATCACCTGGAACAGTGGGTTGTAGGCGCTGCTGCGCGGCGGCTGCAGGGCTTCGACCAGTTGGTCGAACGGCAGGTCCTGGTGCGACTGCCCCTCGACCACGGTGTGGCGCACCTGCTCGAGCAGTTCGGCGGCGCTCATTTGCCCGTCCAGCGCGCAGCGCAGCACCTGGGTATTGAGGAAGGCACCGATCAGCCCTTCGCTCTCCGGGCGGATGCGGTTGGCCACCGGCGCGCCGATGCGCAGGTCGCGCTGGCCGCTGTAGCGGTGCAGCAGCAGGGCCAGGGTGGCGGTGACGGTCATGAACAGGGTCAGGCCACGCTCGCTGTTGAAGGCCCGCACCCGCGCCGCCAGTGCCGGGTCGAGGTCGAAGCGGTACAACTCGCCACGGTGGCTCTGCACGGCGGGGCGCGGACGGTCCGAGGGCAACGCCAGGACCGGGTGCTCGTCGCCCAGGCGGGCTTTCCAGTAGGCCAGCTGGCGCTCCCCTTCCCCGCCCTCCAGCCACTGGCGCTGCCATACGCTGTAGTCCAGGTACTGCACCGGCAGCGGCGCCAAGGGCGATTCGCGCTCGTCGACGAAGGCCTCGTACAGCTCGCCCAACTCGCGGGCGAAAATGTCCATGGCCCAGCCTTCGGTGACGATGTGGTGCAGGGTCAGGACGAAGTAGTGCTCGCGCTCGTCGGCCTTGACCAGGCAGGCGCGCAGCAGCGGGCCGCGCTCCAGGTCGAACGGCTGGTGCGCCTGTTCGTCGGCCAGTTGCTGCAGGCGTTGCTCGCGCACCTTGGCCGGCTCGGCGCTGAAGTCATGCCAGGCCAGGTGCAGCGGGCTATCGTTGGCCACGCACTGGTACGGCACCCCGTCGATGCTCGGGAAGGTGGTGCGCAGAGTCTCGTGGCGTACCACCAACGCCTGCAGGGCGCGCTCGAAGGCATCCACGTGCAGCACCCCACGCAGGCGTGCCATGCCGCCGACGTTGTAGGCAGGGCTGTCCGGCTCCATCTGCCAGAGGAACCACATGCGCTGCTGCGAATAGGACAGCGGCACCGCCTGGCGTCGGTCGACCCGGGCGATCTCGCCTTGCAGGTTGCGCTCGCCCGCCTCGCGGATGCGCGCGATCTCAGCGCAGAAGGCGCCCAGTTCGCTGGCCTCGAACAGCGCCTTGAGCGGCAGCTCCACGTCCAGCGCCTGGCGGCTGCGCGAGACGATCTGGGTGGCCAGCAGCGAATGGCCGCCGAGGGCGAAGAAGTCGTCCTGCAGGCCGACCTGCGGCAGGTTCAGCACCTCGCGCCAGATCGCCGCGACCTGCTGCTGCAACTCGCTTTGCGGCGCGATGTGCTCGCGCTGCTGCCAGACCGGGGCCGGCAGCGCCTTGCGATCGACCTTGCCGCTCGGCCCCAGGGGCATGCAGGCCAGGTGGATCAGTTGCGCCGGCACCATGTAGGCCGGCAGGCGTTCGGCCAGGGCCGCGAGCAACGCTGCATCCTGCTCGACGCCGCTGTAGTAGCCGACCAGCTGGGCGCCAAACGCATCCTTGTGGATCAGCACCAGCGCCTGCTCGACGCCCGGCTGGGCCAGCAGGCAGGCCTGCACTTCTTCAGGTTCGACACGAAAACCTCGCACCTTCACCTGCTGGTCGAGGCGCCCCAGGTATTCCAGGGCCCCGGCCTGGACCAGCCAGCGAGCACGGTCGCCGCTGCGGTACAGGCGCTGGCCGTTGCCGTCGGGCTGGGGCACGAAGCGTTCGGCGGTCAGCCCCGGGCGGCCCAGGTAGCCACGGGCCAGGCCCGCGCCGCCCAGGCACAGCTCGCCCGGCACGCCTGGCGCGGTCGGCTGCAGGTCGTCGTCCAGTACCCGGCACAGCACGTTGCCCAGCGGGCGCCCGATCGGCGAGCGTTCGCCGTCCTCGGTGCGGCAGTGCCAGTGGGTGACGTTGATCGCGGTTTCGGTCGGGCCATAGCGGTTGTGCAGTTGCACCTGTGGCAGCAGTTGCAGGGTCCGGTCACGCAAGGCAGCCGACAGCGCCTCGCCACCGGAGAACAGCCGGCGCAGGCTGGTGCAGCCCGCCGCCAGGGGTTCCTGGACGAACACCTGCAACAGCGGCGGCACGAAGTGCAGCGTGGTCACCCCATGCGCCTGCACCAACTGGGCGATGCGCTGGGGGTCGCGGTGCTCGCCGGGGCCGGCCAGCACCAGACGGCAGCCGGTCATCAGCGGCCAGAAGCATTCCCACACCGAGACGTCGAAGCTGATCGGCGCCTTTTGCATCAGCACGTCGCTGTCGTCCAGCGTATAAGTGGCCTGCATCCATTGCAGGCGCTCGGCCAGCGCCGCATGGGTGTTGCCCACACCCTTGGGCTGGCCGGTGGAGCCGGAGGTGTAGATCACATAGGCGAGGTTGTCGCCGTCCAGGTGCAGGCCGGGCGCATGGCTCGGCCAGCTGTCGAGGTGCAACTGGTCGAGAGCGATGGCGCTGACGCCCTGCACCTGGGGCAGGCGGCCGAGCAGCGCGCTGTGGCTGAGCAGCAGGCTGGCGCCGCAGTCGCCGAGCATGTAGGCCAGGCGTTCGGCCGGGTAGTCGACGTCCAGCGGCACATAGGCACCACCGGCCTTGAGGATGGCCAGCAGGCCCACCAGCAACTGCGGCGAGCGCTCGACGGCGATGGCCACGCAGGTGTCCGGGCCGACGCCCTTGTCGCGCAGGTAGTGGGCCAGGCGGTTGGCCTGCAGGTGCAGGGTGGCGTAGTCGAGGCTACCACCCTCCCACACCAGGGCGGTGCGCTCCGGGGTTTGCCGCGCTTGCTCGTTGAGCTGCTCGACCAGCAGCCGTTGGGCCGCTGGCGCTGGGGCCTGGCCCCAGGCCTGCAATTGGGCGCGGCCGTGTTCATCGAGCAGTTGTACCTCGCCCAGGGCCAGTTGCGGCTGCTCGCAGACCTGCTCGAGCAGCGCCAGCAGATGGCCGGCCAGGCGCTGGATGGTGTCGGCCTCGAACAGCTCGGCCGCATAGTCGAAGGCCAGGCTCAGGCGCCCCTGGTGATCCTCCTCGCTGTGCAGCTGCAGGTCGAACTTGGCCTCGCGGCTGTGCCAGGGCAACTCCTCGGCGAGCAGGCCGGGCAGGCGGCGCAGGGCCGAGAGGTTGCGTTGCTGGTGGTTGAACATGACCTGGAACAGGCCCTGCTCGCGGGCCTGCGGCAGCGCCTCGAGCAGTTGCTCGAACGGCAGGTCCTGGTGGGCCTGGGCGTCGAGGGTGGCCTGGCGCACCTGAGCCAGCAACTGCTGGAACGGCGTACGGCCATCGAGTTCGGCGCGCAGCACCTGGGTGTTGATGAAGAAGCCGACCATCCCCTGGGTCTCCAGGCGCGGACGGTTGGCATTGGGCACGCCGACACGGATGTCACCCTGCCCGGTGTAGCGGTGCAGCAGGCCCTGCCAGGCGGCCAGCAGGACCATGAACAGGCTGGCCTGCTGCTCGCGGGCCAGGCCCTTGATGGCCTCGCCCAGCTTGGCGGGCACCTTCACGCCCAGGCGCGCGGCGCGCTTGCCACGCTGGCCGGCGCGGGGGTGGTCGGTGCACAGGTCGAGCACCGGCAGGTCATCGCCCAGCCGGGCTTTCCAGTACGCCAATTGCCGCGCGGCCTCGCCATCGGCCAGCCACTGACGCTGCCACTGGCCATAGTCGGCGTAACCCAGGGGCAGTGGCGCCAGGTCGGCCTGCTGGCCCTGGGCGGCATACAGCCGGGCGAACTCGTCGAGCAGGATGTTCAGCGACCAGCCGTCGGCGACGATGTGGTGCAGGGTGACCCACAGCTGGTGCTCCTCGTCGCCCAGGCGTGCCAGGGTCACCCGCAGCAACGGCCCCTGGGTCAGGTCGAACGGCTGCCGGGCCTGGGCTTCACGCTGCGCGGCGACCTGGGCGCCATCCTGCCCCTGCAAGTCGATCCGCTGCAGCTCGAATGCGAGCGTGGGCAGGATGTGTTGCAGGGCCTGGCCGTCGACCTCGCTGAAGACGGTGCGCAGCGATTCATGGCGTGCCACCAGCGCCTGGAAGCTGGCTTGCAGCGCTGCCTCGTCCAGCTCGCCACGCAAGTACAGGCCGGCGGGGATGTTGTAGGCCGCCGATTGCGGCTCCAGTTGCCACAGCAACCACAAGCGGTTCTGGGCCAGGGATTGCGGCAACGCCTGGCCACGCGCCAGGGTATCGATGGCGCGAGCGCCGCCAGTGCCCTGGGCGAGTATGCCAGCCACGGCGGCACTGTAGTCGGCCAGAAGCGGCGCTTCGAACAAGGTGCGCAGGCCCAGCTCGATGCCCAGCTCGTCGGCTAGCCGCGCCGTCACCTGGGTGGCGGCGATGGAGTTGCCGCCCAGCAGCAGGAAATGATCGTCCGCGGCCACCGACTCGACACCGAGCAGCTCGCGCCAGATCGCGGCGATACGTGCCTGCACGTCATCGCCTGCTAGCTGCGGGGTGGCCTGTTCCTCGGCCGCGGGGAAGCGCGCGTAGCAGTCCAGGCTGCCGTCGTTCATGCGCAGGCGGCAGGCCGAGCGCTGCAGCTTGCCGCTGGAGGTCTTGGGCAGCGCGCCGGGGTTGAGCAGCAGGACCACTGCCGGTGCCTGGCGGCAGGCGTCGGCGATGACCTGGCGCAAGGTCTTGATGAGG
Source organism: Pseudomonas sp. I2 (assembly GCF_040984075.1). Classification (NCBI taxonomy): domain Bacteria; kingdom Pseudomonadati; phylum Pseudomonadota; class Gammaproteobacteria; order Pseudomonadales; family Pseudomonadaceae; genus Pseudomonas; species Pseudomonas sp. I2. The sequence goes on along the minus strand of NZ_JBCGFQ010000053.1, from coordinate 23,336 downwards.
TCCTGGGGCTTGACCGCCTTCTGCACGTTGCGGCTGATCTCCACCGCCACGCCGATGCCCTCCTCGCCCTGGTCGTCGACGGCGAACACCGCCACACGGCCCTTGCGCAGCACATCGACCTCACGTTCGAGGGTCTTCTCCAGGTCCTGCGGGTAGAGGTTCTGGCCACGGACGATGAGCATGTCCTTCAGCCGCCCGCTGACGAACAGTTCGCCGTCGCGCAAAAAGCCCAGGTCGCCGGTGCGCAGCCAGGTCTGGCCGTCTTTCTCGACGAAGGTACGCGCGCTGGCCTCGGGGTTGCGCCAGTAGCCCTGGGCGATGCTCGGGCCGGCGGCCCAGATCTCGCCGACCTGGTTGTCAGCCAGCGTCTCCAGGCGCTGCGGATCGACGACCTGCACCGCATGGCCCGGCTGGGCATAGCCGCAGCTCATCAGCACGCTGCCCTGGCCGGTTTCGGCGCGGTTGGCGGCGAAGGCCTCGGCATCCAGCTCCAGCGCGGCGATACCCTGGCCACGGCGGCTGCCGCTGACGAACAGGGTGGCTTCGGCCAGGCCGTAGCTGGCGAAGAAACTCTGCGGGTCGAAGCCGCAGGCCTGGAACTTGTCGGCGAAGGTTTGCAGGCTGTCCTGGCGGATCGGTTCGGAGCCGGAGTAAGCCACGCGCCAGTGGCTCAGGTCGAGGCCGGCCAGGGCCGCCTCGCTGACCCGTTCGCTGCACAGGCGGTAGGCGAAGTCCGGCCCGCCGCTGATGGTGCCGCGGTACTGGCTGATCGCCTGCAGCCAACGCAGCGGTCGGGCGAGGAAGTAGCCCGGCGACATCAGCACGCAGGGCACGCCACTGAAGATCGGTTGCAGCAGGCCGCCGATCAGGCCCATGTCGTGGTACAGCGGCAACCAGCTGACGATGACGTCGTCCGGGTTCAGGTCGATGCCGAAGCCATGGCGGATCAGTTGCTCGTTGGCCACCAGGTTGCCATGGCTGACCTGCACGCCCTTGGGCAGCGCGGTGGAGCCGGAAGTGTACTGCAGGAAGGCGATATCGTCGCCCGCCAGGGCCGGCTCGCGCCAGCCTTCGGCCAGCGCCGGGTCCAGGCGATCCACCGCCAGCAGGCTCGGTGCCTGCGCCGTGGCCAGGGCATCGAGGCCCTGCAAACTGTCACGTAGCGCTTCTACTGTCAGCAGCAGACGGGGTTCGGCGTCGTCGATGATCGACAGCAGGCGCTCCTGATGGTGACGCCGCGACGACTCCGGCGGATAGGCCGGCACGGCGATGACACCGGCATAGAGGCAACCGAAGAACGCGGCGACGTAGTCCGGGCCACTGGGGAACAGCAGCACCGCGCGATCGCCGAAGCCGGCACGGGCCTGCAAGGCGGCGGCGATGGTACGCGCGCGCAGGTCCAGGTCCCGGTAGCTGAGCACGGCCTGTTCGCTGGGGTCGTCGGCCAGAAAGCGCAAGGCGACCCGGTCCGGGGTCTGCGTGGCGCGTTGCGCCAGGGCCTGGACCAGCGAGTGCGGGAGTTCGAAGGCGTCCGTCATGGGGAGTTCCTGCCAGTGTCTGGGTGAGTCGTGCCTGGGCGGCGCCGCACGAGTCGGCGGGCAGCGTTCGGCAGCTGGGTACACAGGGGAACGGATGTGCGGGGGAAATAATTAAACGCCCGGGTGATTCGCAGCCGCGCCAACACCGGCCCTTGCTCGACGACGAATGGCACAAGGCGTGAACGGGTTCACGCGACGACGCTTTAGAACCGATACGAATATATACTCATTAACTTTCGTATTTGACAATCATTATCATTCTGAATAGCTTGTCGCACGTCGTAGGTAGCCACCCTCCCGGCGCGCTGCCTTCCCCTCAGAGAACAAGGTGACTTCCATGGCGGAACAATTGTCCACAAGTAGGTGCGATTCACCGTTACTCCAAGCGTTCGTCGACAACCGCAGCATCCTGGTCAAGATCGCCGCGCGCATCACCGGTTGCCGCTCGCGCGCCGAGGATGTGGTGCAGGATGCGTTCTTCCGGCTCAGCGCCGCGCCACAGATCACGTCGTCGTTCAAGGCCCAGCTCAGCTACCTGTTCCAGATCGTGCGCAACCTGGCCATCGACCACTACCGCAAGCAGGCCATGGAGCTGAAGTACTCCGGCAGCGAGGAGGAAGGCCTCAATATCGTCATCCAGAACGCCTCGCCGGAAGCCACCCATATCAACCTCGCCACCCTCGAACACATCGCCGACGCCCTCACCGAACTGCCCCAGCGCACCCGTTATGCCTTCGAGATGTACCGCCTGCACGGCGTGCCACAGAAGGACATCGCCAAGGAGCTGGGCGTCTCGCCGACGCTGGTCAACTTCATGATCCGCGACGCGCTGATCCACTGCCGCAAGACCGCCAGCCGCCAGGAGTAACGGCAGCGGCGAGCCTCAAGCTACGAGCAGCAAGCAGCAAGCGCACACCAGCCCGCTCTTCTCTTGCCGCTTGCCGCTTGCCGCTTGGAGCCGCTAGACGAGCCTGCAGCGGTCGAAAAAGCGCTCCCGCCCGAGAATCATCAGCGCTGCCCGCTTGTGCGGGAAATCGAACTCCTTCTCGCAATGGAAGCACTGGTCGTGCATGTAGCCGATCATCTTGCCGTTGTCGGCCCGCGGCTCGGCCACCACCCGCTGGGTGCGCGGGTCATCGAGGAACAGGTAGTGCACCAGCGCCGACAGCCAGCTAGCGACCTTGTGCGGGCCGCGATGGGCCTCCTCCCCCACCAGCATGTGGATGCCACGGTCGTAGTCATCGGCCGGGTAGAAGGGTGCGATGCGGTCTTCCTTGGCCCAGTAGGCCTCGAAGTAGGCGAACGGCTCATCGTCGAAACAACCGATCAGGGTCAGGGCATGCGGGTCGGCCTCGAGCTTGGCCAGGTACTCGCGATGCTGCTCGAGCGTGCCGCCTTCCTGCCAGAACTGCAGCACCCGCGGGTTGTTCTGCCAGCGGTTGAAACGCGTCAGGTCCTGTTCGATCTCCAGGGTGCGCAGCGACACCCAGGCGCCCAGGCGCGCATCGAAGCGCCGGTACACCTCGCCACGCGGCTTGGGTGCCCGGCGTGGATGGCGCTTGCCGTTGCTGATCTGCATCTGCTGCGGATAGACGCCCGAACCATTATCGCCCAGCCAAGGCTGCGGCAATTGCCAGAACAGGGTGCGCTCGCACAGGTACACCCCCGGCTGTTCGCCCGCCAGCAACAGGCCACTGGCCACGGCCTGGGGGACCGGCTCAGGCAGATGCCAGGCCAGGCGCTGGCAGGCCGGATCGCGCGACAGCAGCCAGTAGCAGGCGGCCCACAGCGCCTGCTCGGCGCGCTCCGGGCAGAGGGATTCCAGGTGCACGTGGAGGGGGTTCGCAGGTACCAGGCGGACCTGGATCAGCGGGCGTCCTTCGAGTGTCAGGCTCAGCCGGCAATCGCCCTCGTCGGCGCTGAGGCTGCGCCAACGCGGCAGGGAGAGAGGCTGCGAAGCGGCATCGAACGGCATGGTCATGGCTCACGGAAAAGGTAGGGAAAGACTCATTCCTGTAGACGTGACCAGCGCCCTGGGATTTAGTCACCCGACGTGGCCTGGACGCCAATCCGGTAGGGCTTGAAGATGCGCAGCAGCTCGCCATTGTCGCGCAGGCGCTGCAACAGCGCGGCGAAGGTTTCGCCCGAGAGGGGCGCACCCGGGCGCAGCAAGGCATAGTGGTGGTAGATCTGGTCGACCCGCTCGGAGGCCATCAGGTGGCCGCGGCTGGCGGGGTTGCGCACCAGGAAGTCGTTATAGAAGGAGCGCGTCACCAGGGCGATGTCGGCGCGCCCGCGCTGGACCATGAACAGGTTGCTGTCGTGGGAGTAGGTCAGGGTCGCGTTGTAGGTCTCGCTCAGGTAGCGCGGGTCGGGATTGAAGCCGGCGAAGGCGTAGTGGTAGCCGTTGAACAGCGCCAGGCGCTTGCCCTGCAGGTCATCGAAATACCCCTGGTCGCGCCCCGGCTGCTGGCGCGCGACGAAGATCTCGGCATCCTCCAGGCCCAGGTCCACGGCCTCATGGGGAATCTGCTGCCAACCCCATTGTGGGTTCTCGAAGATCGCCATGTCGGTGCGCCCTTGCTGGAAATCGCCAAAACGCCGGGGAATCGAGGTGGGCACGAGCACGAAGTGGTAATCCTGCTGCAGGCGGTTGAGCGCCTCGACCAGTTGCGCCAGCAGGCCGCGCTCGGCGCCCTGCTCCGGGCGCACGGTATAGGGCGGGAAATGCGCCGCGCCGACCCTCACCTCCAGCGCGTCGCCAGCCTGGGCCGGGGTGGCCAGCCACAACGCGGCGACCATCAACAAGGAAGACAGGGCCTTGCGGCCGGACGCAGGAGTCAAGGGAGACACTCATCACGGTTTGTGACCTGGATCCATTTAAGCTAGGCGCTTTCCCGCCGGGGCACAACCGATGGCCATAGCAAAATAACAGCATTGTGCCAGGGGATGTCGGCAGGCCGGAGATTGGCTACGCTTCACTGGCCTGTCGGGTCGAGGCCGACCCTGCAGGCCTCTGCATCTTGCAAGGGAGCCTGGTATGGGCCATTGGTTGGTGATCGACCTGGAGGCCACCACCGACGACGGTGGCTGGCCGGTCACGGAGATGGAAATCATTGAAATCGGCGCAAGCCTGGTCACCCGCGAAGGCCGCGAGGTCGACCATTTCCAGCGTTTCGTGCGGCCCAGGCGACGGCGGCAGTTGACGCCGTTCTGCCGCGAACTGACGCATATCAGCCAGGCCGATGTCGACGGCGCCGCGGTTTTCCCCGAGGTGTGGGCACAGTTCGAGCGCTGGCTCGGCCATCACCGCGGGCACCTGCAGGCCTGGGTCAGCTGGGGCGACTACGATCGCCAGCAGTTGTGCCAGGAATGGCAGCAGCATCAGGTGCAGAGCCTGCTGCAAGCCCTGCCCCACATCAACCTCAAGCAACGCTTCGCCAAGGCCCGCCACCTGCAGCGGCCTGCCGGCCTCAACGGCGCGCTGCAGCTGGCGGGCCTGCAGTTCTGCGGGCAGCAGCACCGCGCCCTGGAAGATGCCCGCAATACCGCACGGCTGTTGCCCTTGAGCCTGCCCGCCAACGGCCCCTGAAAGCAGATGACGGCGCCGGGGGCCTTGGGCATACTGGCCAGCCTTTTTTCATTCCTTCTTTCAGGAGTCGCCCATGTTCAAGGTCAACGAGTACTTCGATGGCACCGTCAAGTCGATCGCCTTCACTGGCCAGGAAGGTCCGGCCACCGTCGGCGTCATGGCCCCGGGCGAATATGAATTCGGCACCGCCAAGCGCGAGATCATGCATGTGGTTTCCGGTGCCCTGACCGTCAAGCTGCCGGGCAGCGACAACTGGGAAACCTTCAAGGCCGGCAGCCAGTTCAATGTGCCGGCCGACAGCAAGTTCCAGCTGAAGGTGGCGGTGGATACGGCCTACCTGTGCGAGTACCGCGACTGAGACGTTCGATTTTTCAGGGCGGCGCAATCGAGCCCTGGGGCCAGCCTCTAGCGGCCCGTTGGATGTAACAGATGCTGGGGCTGCTTCGCAGCCCCAATTGATAGGCTAGTTCCCACCCGCCAGGAACCCGGCCACCCGCTGCGCCGCCGCCTGCAGATGCCCTTCATGGGTCGCCCCCGAGGCCTTCAGCGGCTTGAGGTCATGATCGGCCGCCGCCAGCCAGCACACCTCGATCGACGGCGACAACACATACCCTTGCACCCGCTCCCGGTTACCCAGGGCATCGCGCTCGCCCTGGACGATCAGCGTGCGCGTACGCAACCCCGCCAGGTGCTCGACCCGGGGCTTCTCGGGCTTGCCCACGGCATGGAACGGATAGCCCAGGCACACCAGGGCATCGGCCCCCAGTTCGTCGGCCAGCAGGCTGGCCATGCGCCCGCCCATGGACTTGCCGCCAATGGCCACCGGGCCCGCGACCAATAGTCGCACCTGGCGGTACACCTCGCGCCAGCAGTCGAGCAGCACCTTCTGCGGATTGGGCGGCCGCTTGCCGCCGCCCTGGCGCCGCTGGGCCATGTAGGGAAACTCGAAGCGCACCACGCCTACCCCTTGCGCCGCCAGCCTTTGCGCCATGTCCTGCATGAAATCGCTGTCCATCGGCGCCCCCGCGCCATGGGCCAGGACCAGGCAGCCAGCATAGCCCTGGTCCCCCCGGATGCGTGGGGGATCGCAGCGCAAGCCTGGGACATTTCCCACTTGCGCCCATTGATCCCCGTCAATACCGGCCATTTGCCCATTACTCATGCTTGCCTCGCTGTCTAGCCTGCCTATAACCGTGGATGGGAACCCATACATGAACACAACCAGCAGTACCGCCTACAACTACAAGGTGGTCCGCCAATTCGCCATCATGACGGTGGTGTGGGGAATCGTCGGGATGGGGCTCGGCGTTTTCATCGCCGCGCAACTCGTCTGGCCTTCCCTGAACTTCGACCTTCCCTGGACCAGCTTCGGTCGCCTGCGCCCGCTGCATACCAATGCGGTGATCTTCGCCTTCGGCGGTTGCGCCCTGTTCGCCACCTCCTATTATTCGGTGCAACGCACCTGCCAGACCACCCTGTTCGCACCGGGCCTGGCCGCGTTCACCTTCTGGGGCTGGCAACTGGTGATCCTGCTGGCGGCGATCAGCCTGCCGCTGGGCTACACCAGCTCCAAGGAATACGCCGAACTGGAATGGCCGATCGACATCCTGATCACCATCGTCTGGGTCTGCTACGCCATCGTGTTCTTCGGCACGCTGATGAAACGCAACACCAAGCACATCTATGTGGGCAACTGGTTCTTCGGCGGCTTCATCCTCACCGTGGCGATGCTGCACATCGTCAACAACCTGGAACTGCCGGTCAGCCTGACCAAGTCGTACTCGGTCTACGCCGGTGCCACCGACGCCATGGTCCAGTGGTGGTACGGCCACAACGCCGTGGGCTTCTTCCTGACTGCGGGCTTCCTGGGGATGATGTACTACTACGTGCCCAAGCAGGCCGAGCGCCCGGTGTATTCCTACCGGCTGTCGATCGTCCACTTCTGGGCGCTGATCACCCTGTACATCTGGGCCGGCCCGCACCACCTGCACTACACCGCCCTGCCCGACTGGGCCCAGTCGCTGGGCATGATCATGTCGCTGATCCTCCTGGCACCGAGCTGGGGCGGCATGATCAACGGCATGATGACCCTCTCCGGTGCCTGGCACAAACTGCGTAGCGATCCGATCCTGCGCTTTCTGGTGGTGTCCCTGGCGTTCTACGGCATGTCCACCTTCGAAGGCCCGATGATGGCCATCAAGACGGTCAACGCCCTGTCCCACTACACCGACTGGACCATCGGCCACGTGCATGCCGGTGCCCTCGGCTGGGTGGCGATGATCTCCATCGGCGCGCTGTACCACACCATCCCGAAAGTGTTCGGCAAGGAGCGCATGTACAGCATCGGCCTGATCAACGCGCACTTCTGGCTGGCGACCATCGGCACCGTGCTGTACATCGCCTCGATGTGGGTCAACGGCATCGCCCAGGGCTTGATGTGGCGCGCGGTCAATGCCGACGGCACGCTCACCTACTCCTTCGTCGAGACCCTGGTGGCCAGCCACCCTGGCTTCATCGTGCGCTTCGTCGGTGGCGCGATCTTCCTCAGCGGCATGCTGCTGATGGCCTGGAACACCTGGCGCACCGTGCGTGCCCCGGCCGCCGAGGCCGCCCCTGCGACCGCCCAGCTGGCCTGAGGAGACAAGCCTGATGAAACACGAAGTCATCGAGAAAAACGTAGGCCTGCTGGCCCTGCTGATGGTCTTCGCCGTCAGTATCGGCGGCCTGACCCAGATCGTCCCGCTGTTCTTCCAGGACGTCACCAACAAGCCGGTCGAAGGCATGAAGCCCTACACCGCCCTGCAGCTCGAAGGCCGCGACATCTACATCCGCGAAGGCTGCGTCGGCTGTCACTCGCAGATGATCCGCCCGTTCCGCGCCGAAACCGAGCGCTACGGCCACTACTCGGTGGCCGGCGAGAGCGTCTGGGACCACCCCTTCCTCTGGGGCTCCAAGCGCACCGGCCCGGACCTGGCCCGCGTCGGCGGCCGCTACTCCGACGACTGGCACCGCGCGCACCTGTACAACCCGCGCAACGTGGTACCGGAATCGAAGATGCCGTCCTACCCGTGGCTGGTCGCCCAGCAGGTCGACAACAGCCACACCGACACCAAGATGCGCACCCTGCGCACCCTGGGTGTGCCCTACACCGACGAGGACATCGCCGGCGCCCGCGACGCGGTCAAGGGCAAGACCGAGATGGACGCCCTGGTGGCCTACCTGCAGGTGCTGGGCACCGCGATCAAGAACAAGAGGTAAGCGATGGAACTGTCACTGGACATCGGCCTGATCCGTGGCCTGGGCACCCTGGTGGTGATGATCGCCTTCCTGGGCCTGTGCCTCTGGGTATTCAACCGTCGCCGCGACCGTGATTTCGCCGAAGCGCGCCTGCTGCCCTTCGTCGACGACCGCCTGCCCCCTGCTGGGCAGGAACCTGCCATGAGGAATAACCGGCAATGACCACCTTCTGGAGTACCTACATCAGCGTACTGACCATCGGCAGCCTGATCGGCCTGACCTGGCTGCTGCTCGCCACGCGCAAGGGCCAGAGCCACAACACCACCGACCAGACCATGGGCCATAGCTTCGACGGCATCGAGGAGTACGACAACCCGCTGCCCAAGTGGTGGTTCTGGCTGTTCGTCGGCACCCTGGCCTTCGGCGTGGGCTACCTGATCCTCTACCCGGGCCTGGGCAACTGGAAAGGCATCCTGCCGGGTTACGAGAACGGCTGGACCCAGGTCAACGAGTGGCAGAAGGAAATGGACAAGGCCGATGCACGCTTTGGCCCGATCTTCGCCAAGTACGCCGCCATGCCGGTGGAGGAAGTGGCCAAGGACCCGCAGGCGCTGAAGATGGGCAGCCGCCTGTTCGCCTCCAACTGCTCGGTGTGCCATGGCTCCGATGCCAAGGGCGCCTACGGCTTCCCCAACCTGACCGACAAGGACTGGCGCTGGGGCGGCGAGCCGGAGACCATCAAGGCCTCGATCATGGATGGCCGCCACGGCGTGATGCCGGCCTGGGCCGAGGTGATCGGCGAACAGGGCGTGGCCGACGTCGCCGCCTTTATCCTGACCAACCTGGACGGTCGCAGCCTGCCCGAGGGGGTCAAGGCCGATGCCGCCAAGGGCCAGGAGATCTTCGCCGCCAACTGCATGGCCTGCCACGGCCCCGAGGGCAAGGGCACCCCGGCCATGGGCGCGCCTGACCTGACCCACCCGCAGGCGTTCATCTACGGTTCGAGCTTCGCCCAGCTGCAACAGACCATCCGCTACGGTCGCCAGGGCCAGATGCCGGCCCAGCGCGACATCCAGGGCAACGACAAGGTCCACCTGCTGGCGGCCTATGTGTACAGCCTGTCGCAAGATGAAGCGGGCGACAACCTGACTGCCCGTTGATCTTTCGGGGCCGCAGTGCGGCCCCAACTCCCCGCCATACCTCCCTTCCTTGCACCCCCTCCGAACGGAACTAAGCTTGTTTGCCTAAGAGAGGCTTCGCTCGCAGCGACCGAAGCAGACGCGGTGCATGGCCTGACACCGCGCAACGACTTCGACATCGCTCGCCCATAGCGTCGGGAGGGGAGCCTTGCCTGCCCACCCTGAAAAAAAGCTTGACCGATCGATCAGAAAAAGGCGAAAAACGGTACACATTACAAACATTTATTTGTGTACAATCATCCAGCCCCCAAACCGCGGGACGGTGGTGGAAAGGGCCTGGACACGGGTCGGCGAGAGGTCTTGCGTTGCGATAACCCTGGTGGTTACCGATACTGGCGCCGATTTTCCAACCAACAAGAACACCCAAACCGTGGAACCTTAGCAATGAGCACTGCAATCAGTCCGACTGCTTATAACTATAAGGTCGTCCGCCAGTTCGCCATCATGACGGTGGTCTGGGGGATCCTTGGCATGGGGCTAGGCGTGTACATCGCCTCGCAACTGGTATGGCCCGAGCTGAACCTGGACCTGCCATGGACGAGCTTCGGCCGCCTTCGCCCGCTGCACACCAACCTGGTGATCTTCGCCTTCGGAGGTTGCGCGCTGTTCGCCACCTCCTACTACGTCGTGCAGCGCACCTGCCAGACCCGGCTGATCTCCGATGGCATGGCCGCCTTCAGCTTCTGGGGCTGGCAAGCGGTCATCGTCGGCGCGCTGATCACCCTGCCGATGGGCTACACCACCACCAAGGAGTACGCCGAGCTCGAGTGGCCGCTGGCGATCCTCCTGGCCATCGTCTGGGTCACCTACGCCCTGGTGTTCTTCGGCACCATCGTCAAGCGCAAGACCAAGCACATCTACGTCGGCAACTGGTTCTACGGTGGCTTCATCGTGGTCACGGCGATGCTGCACATCGTCAACCACATCTCCCTGCCGGTCAGCCTGTTCAAGTCGTACTCGGCCTATGCCGGGGCCACCGACGCCATGATCCAGTGGTGGTACGGCCACAACGCCGTGGGCTTCTTCCTGACCACGGGCTTCCTGGGGATGATGTACTACTTCGTGCCCAAGCAGGCCGAACGCCCGATCTACTCCTATCGCCTGTCGATCGTCCACTTCTGGGCGCTGATCACCCTGTACATCTGGGCCGGCCCGCACCACCTGCACTACACCGCCCTGCCCGACTGGGCCCAGTCGCTGGGCATGGTGATGTCGATCATCCTCCTGGCACCGAGCTGGGGCGGCATGATCAACGGCATGATGACCCTCTCCGGGGCCTGGCACAAACTGCGCACCGACCCGATCCTGCGCTTTCTGGTGGTGTCCCTGGCGTTCTACGGCATGTCCACCTTCGAAGGCCCGATGATGGCCATCAAGACAGTCAACTCGCTGTCGCACTACACCGACTGGACCATCGGCCACGTGCATGCCGGCGCCCTCGGCTGGGTGGCGATGATCTCCATCGGCTCGCTGTACCACCTTATCCCGAAGGTCTATGGCCGCGAACAGATGCACAGCGTGGGTCTGATCAACGCGCACTTCTGGCTGGCGACCATCGGCACCGTGCTGTACATCGCCTCGATGTGGGTCAACGGCATCACCCAGGGCCTGATGTGGCGCGCCATCAACGACGACGGCACGCTCACCTACTCCTTCGTCGAAGCCCTGCAGGCCAGCCACCCGGGCTACATCGTCCGCGCCCTGGGCGGTGCGTTCTTCGCCTCCGGCATGTTGCTGATGGCCTACAACGTCTACCGCACCGTACGCGCCTCGAAGCCGGCCGACGCTGAAGAAGCCGCCAAGATCGTCGTCGTGGGAGCTCACTGATGAAGCATGAAGCAGTCGAGAAGAACATCGGCCTGTTGGCCTTCTTCATGGTCATCGCCGTCAGCATCGGCGGCCTGACCCAGATCGTCCCGCTGTTCTTCCAGGACGTCACCAACAAGCCGGTCGAAGGCATGAAGCCGCGCACCGCACTGGAGCTCGAAGGGCGCGACATCTACATCCGCGAGGGCTGCGTCGGCTGCCACTCGCAGATGATCCGCCCGTTCCGTGCCGAGACCGAGCGCTACGGCCACTACTCGGTGGCCGGCGAGAGCGTCTGGGACCACCCCTTCCTCTGGGGCTCCAAGCGCACCGGCCCGGACCTGGCCCGCGTCGGCGGCCGCTACTCCGACGACTGGCACCGCGCGCACCTGTACAACCCGCGCAACGTGGTACCGGAATCGAAGATGCCGTCCTACCCGTGGCTGGTCGAGAACACGCTCGACGGCAAGGACACCGCGAAAAAGATGGAGGTGCTGCGCACCCTGGGCGTGCCCTACACCGACGAGGACATCGCCGGCGCCCGCGACGCGGTCAAGGGCAAGACCGAGATGGACGCCATCGTGGCGTACCTGCAAGGCCTGGGCACCATCATCAAGAGCAAACGGTGACGCTGATGGATATCGGGATGATTCGTGGCCTGGGCACCGTCGTGGTGATGGTGGCCTTCGTGGGCCTGGCGCTGTGGGTGTTCAACCCACGGCGCAAGAAGGAATTCGACGAGGCGACCCGGTTGCCCTTCGCCGACGATCCCGAGGCCAGCAAGCACGTCGAGCAAGCGCAAGCGAAAGCTTCTAGGAGCAAAGAACAATGACAACCTTCTGGAGTCTGTACGTCACCGTCCTGACCCTGGGCACCATCTTCGCCTTGACCTGGCTGCTGCTGTCGACCCGCAAGGGCCAGCGCGAAGAGGTCACCGACGAGACCGTCGGCCATGCCTTCGACGGTATCGAGGAGTACGATAACCCCTTGCCGAAATGGTGGTTCTGGCTGTTCGTCGGCACCATCGTGTTCGCCCTGGGTTACCTGGTGCTGTACCCGGGCCTGGGCAACTGGAAAGGCATCCTGCCCGGCTACCAGTACCTGGATAACGAGAAGAAGACCGAGTTCTCCAACGGCCAGCCCGGCTGGACCGGCGTGCACGAGTGGGAAAAGGAGATGGCCAAGGCCGACGCCCGCTTCGGCCCGATCTTCGCCAAGTACGCCGCCATGCCCATCGAGGACGTGGCCAAGGACCCGCAAGCGCTGAAGATGGGCAGCCGCCTGTTTGCCTCCAACTGCTCGGTGTGCCACGGCTCCGATGCCCGTGGCTCCTACGGCTTCCCCAACCTCACCGACAACGACTGGCGTTGGGGCGGCGAGCCGGAGACCATCAAGGCCTCGATCATGAACGGTCGCCACGGCGTGATGCCGGCCTGGGCCGAGGTGATCGGCGAACAGGGCGTGGCCGACGTCGCCGCCTTCGTCCTGACCAACCTGGACGGTCGTAGCCTGCCCGAGGGGGTCAAGGCCGATGCCGCCAAGGGCAAGGAGATCTTCGCCGCCAACTGCGTGGCTTGCCACGGCCCCGAGGGCAAGGGCACCCCGGCCATGGGCGCGCCTGACCTGACCCACCCGCAGGCGTTCATCTACGGCTCGAGCTTCGCCCAGTTGCAGCAGACCATCCGCTACGGCCGCCAGGGCCAGATGCCGGCACAGGCCGAGTTGCAGGGCAACGACAAGGTCCACCTGCTGGCAGCCTATGTCTACAGCCTGTCGCACCAGCAGCAGCCGGAAACCGCCAAGGCCGAGTGAGCCCATCCATGGCCCTGCCATCGCTGGCAGGGCCGTGCTCCCCCAGGTTACGGCGCAACGCCGGACATTTCGCCTCCCGCCATGACCTGGATCAATTGACAGCCGCCATAACACGATTCAAACCACCAACCCAATGCGACTAAAGGTCGCAACGCGCTCCCAGCCTGCCAGCAGCGGCGTATCATGGGCCGCAGAGCGCTAGCAGAATGCGTACGACCGCGGCCGGCACGTACTGGCCGCGGCACTTCTCCACTGCCGTGGGACTTGATGATGAGCAAGCAGATTCCGGTACATGACGTCACCCCGCCTGCCAAGAAGGGAAAGGACTCCGTCGACCTCTACGCCTCCCGGGAAAAGATCTACACCCGTGCCTTCACCGGCGTGTTCCGCCGGCTGCGAATGGTCGGCGGGGCGTTCCTGTTCCTGCTGTACTTCGGTACCGTGTGGCTGAACTGGGGCGGGCACCAGGCCGTCTGGTGGAACCTGCCCGAGCGCAAGTTCTACATCTTCGGCGCCACCATCTGGCCCCAGGACTTCATCCTGCTCTCGGGCATCCTCATCGTCTCTGCCTTCGGCCTGTTCTTCATCACCGTGTTCGCCGGCCGGGTCTGGTGCGGCTACACCTGCCCGCAGAGCGTCTGGACCTGGATCTTCATGTGGTGCGAGAAGGTCACCGAGGGCGACCGCAACCAGCGCATGAAGCTGGACAAGGCGCCGATGAGCGCCAACAAGTTCCTGCGCAAGGCGGCCAAGCACAGCCTGTGGCTATTGATCGGCTTCGTCACCGGCATGACCTTCGTCGGCTACTTCTCGCCGATCCGCGAGCTGGTCATCGAGTTCTTCACCGGGCAAGCCGATGGCTGGGCCTATTTCTGGGTGGCGTTCTTCACCCTCGCCACCTACGGCAACGCCGGCTGGCTGCGCGAGCAGGTGTGCGTGTACATGTGCCCCTACGCGCGCTTCCAGAGCGTGATGTTCGACAAGGACACCCTGATCGTCTCCTACGATCCGCGCCGCGGCGAGACCCGCGGCCCGCGCAAGAAGGACATGGACTACAAGGCCAAGGGCCTGGGCGACTGCATCGACTGCACCATGTGCGTGCAGGTCTGCCCCACCGGCATCGACATCCGCGATGGTCTGCAGATCGAGTGCATCGGCTGCGCTGCCTGCATCGACGCCTGCGACAGCATCATGGAGAAGATGAACTATCCCAAGGGCCTGATCAGCTACACCACCGAGCACAACCTCTCCGGGCAGAAGACCCACATGCTGCGCCCACGGCTGATCGGCTACGCCCTGGTGCTGCTGCTGATGATCGGTATCCTGGTCACCGCCTTCGCCACCCGTTCGCTGGTCGGTTTCGACGTCAGCAAGGACCGGGTGCTGTACCGCGAGAACGCGCAAGGGCGGATCGAGAACGTCTACAGCCTCAAGGTCATGAACAAGGACCAACGCGACCACGTCTACGTGCTCGACGCCAGCGGCCTGCCAGGCCTGCAGCTCGAGGGGCATCGCGAGATCCGGGTCGCCGCCGGCGATATCGTCAGCCTGCCGGTGCAGTTGTCGGTCGCGCCCGAGCAATTGCCCTCGACCACCAATGAAATCACCTTCATCCTCAAGGACGCCGACGACAGCGCCACCCAGGTTGAAGCCAAGAGCCGCTTCATCGGCCCGCAAATCCGTTGAGAGAGAAGTCGACAATGCCTGCCGCAACCGCCGCCAGCCCGTGGTACAAGCACCTCTGGCCCTGGATCATCATCGGCATCCTCGCCACCTCGGTGTGCCTGAGCCTGACGATGGTCAGCATCGCCGTGAACAACCCAGACAACCTGGTCAACGACAACTACTACGAGGCCGGCAAGGGCATCAACCGCTCGCTGGACCGCGAGCTGCTGGCCCAGGACCTCAAGCTCAAGGCCAGCGTGCACCTGGACGAGCTGACCGGCGAGGTGGACGTGCGCCTGACCGGCAATAGCGATCCGCAAGCCCTGGAACTGAACCTGATCTCACCGACCCAGCCGGACAAGGACCGCAAGGTCGAGCTGGCCCGCAGCGAGCCGGGCCGCTATGTCGGCCAGCTGGACGACCGGGTCGAGGGGCGGCGCTTCGTCGAGCTGCTGGGCAGCCAGGACGGGCAGGTATGGCGATTGTTCGAGGAGGAGAAGGTCGCCCACGGCGTCACCCTGGAGCTGGGCGACGAGGCCTTGCAAGGGGCCGAGCATCACGAATGACTGCATCACGATGACCGAGCCAACCCCCTGCTACCACTGCGCCCTGCCCGTCCCCGCCGGCAGCCGTTTCACCGCGGTGGTCCTCGGCGAACCCCGGCAGTTCTGCTGCCCTGGCTGCCAGGCAGTGGCCGAGTCCATCGTCGCCGGCGGCCTGGAGAGCTACTACCAGCACCGCAGCGACGCCAGCGCCAACCCCGAGGCCCTGCCCCGGCAGTTGCAGGATGAGCTGGCACTCTACGACCGCGTCGACGTGCAGCAGGCTTTCGTCCACCACCAGGGCGAACTGGCCGAGGCCACCCTGCTGGTCGAGGGCATCAGCTGCGCAGCGTGCGGCTGGCTGATCGAGAAACACCTGCGCAACCTGCCGGGCGTGGCCGAGGCACGCCTGAACCTGTCCAACCACCGCCTGCTGCTCAACTGGGACGACCACCGAACGCCCCTCTCGCGCCTGCTCGCCGAGCTGCGCCGGATCGGCTATGCCGCGCACCCCTACCAACCTGACCAGGCCGCCGAGCAACTGGCCCGGGAAAACCGCAGCGCCCTGCGCCGCCTGGGCGTGGCCGGCCTGCTGTGGTTCCAGGCGATGATGGCGACCATGGCCACCTGGCCGGAATTCAACATCGACCTGAGCCCCGAGCTGCACACCATCCTGCGCTGGGTGGCGCTGTTCCTGACCACGCCGATCGTGTTCTACAGCTGCGCCCCCTTCTTCAAGGGCGCCGCCCGCGACCTGCGCACCCGCCACCTGACCATGGACGTCTCGGTGTCGCTGGCCATCGCCCTGGCCTACGGCGCCGGGATCTGGACCGCGATCACCGGCAGTGGCGAGCTGTACTTCGACACCGTGGGCATGTTCGCCCTGTTCCTGCTCACCGGCCGCTACCTGGAGCGCCGCGCCCGCGAGCGCACGGCGGCGGCCACCGCGCAACTGGTCAACCTGCTGCCGGCCTCCTGCCTGCGCCTGGATGACCAGGGACACAGCGAGCGCATCCTGCTCGGCGAACTGCAGCGCGGCGACCGGGTGCAAGTGCTGCCCGGCGCGGTGATCCCGGCCGATGGCCGCATCCTCGACGGCCGCTCCAGCGTCGATGAGTCGCTGCTGACTGGCGAGTACCTGCCCCAGGCCCGCCATGCCGGCGACCGGGTCACCGGCGGCACCTTGAATGTCGAGAGCAGCCTGACCGTGCAGGTCGAGGCCCTGGGCCAGGACACCCGCCTGTCGGCGATCGTCCGGCTGCTGGAGCGCGCCCAGTCGGAAAAACCCCGCCTGGCCGAGATCGCCGACCGCGCCTCGCAGTGGTTCCTGCTGTTCACCCTGCTCGCCGCCGCCGCCATCGGCCTGCTGTGGTGGCAGCTGGATGCCTCGCGGGCATTCTGGATCGTCCTGGCCATGCTGGTGGCAACCTGCCCCTGCGCCCTGTCCCTGGCCACCCCGACAGCCCTCACCGCCGCCACCGGCACCCTGCACAAGCTCGGCCTGCTGGTCACCCGCGGACATGTGCTGGAAGGGCTGAACCAGATCGACACGGTGATCTTCGACAAGACCGGCACCCTCACCGAGGGCCGCCTGGCCCTACGCAGCATCCGCCCACTGGGCCTGCTCGCCGCCGACCGCTGCCTGGCCCTGGCCGCAGCCCTGGAGAACCGCTCGGAACACCCCATCGCCCGTGCCTTCGGCCGCACCGCCACCCCCGCCGAGCAGGTGCAGGCCATACCTGGCCTGGGCCTGGAGGGCGTGGTCGACGGCCAAAGCCTGCGCATCGGCCAGGCCACGTTCGTCTGCGCCCTGAGCGGCGCCGCAGTGCCCGCCGTACCCGAACCCCGTGGCCAGTGGCTGTTGCTGGGCGACCGCCAGGGGCCGCTGGCCTGGTTCGGCCTCGACGATCGCCTGCGCGAGGATGCCCCCGACCTGCTCGCCGCTTGCAAGGCCCGTGGCTGGCGTACTTTGCTGCTGTCCGGCGACAGCTCGCCGATGGTCGGCGAAGTGGCCGCGCAACTGGGCATCGACCAGGCCGTCGGCGGCCTGCGCCCGGACGACAAGCTCGCCCGCCTCAAGGCCCTGCAGGCCGAAGGCCGCAAGGTGCTGATGCTGGGCGACGGGGTCAACGACGTGCCGGTGCTGGCGGCGGCCGACATCAGCATCGCCATGGGTTCGGCCACCGACCTGGCCAAGACCTGCGCCGATGCGGTGCTGCTGTCCAACCGCCTGCAGGCGCTGGTGCAGGCCTTCGACCTGGCCCGGCGCACGCGGCGCAACATCCTCGAGAATCTGCTGTGGGCGACCCTGTATAATGGCCTGATGCTGCCGTTCGCCGCCCTGGGCTGGATCACGCCGGTCTGGGCGGCCATCGGCATGTCGGTCAGTTCGCTGATCGTGGTGCTCAACGCCCTGCGCCTGACCCGCCTGGCCAAGGGCGCGGGCATGCCCGCACACGAGACGCCGTCGCCCGCAAGGAAACCGCTATGCCCGCCCTCTACGTCATGATCCCCGCCGCCCTGCTGATCGTCGGCGTGGCCGTGTACATCTTCTTCTGGGCGGTGGACAGCGGCCAGTACGACGACCTCGACAGCCCGGCCCACAGCATCCTGTTCGACGACCAGGACCCTCGCCACCAGGCTGCCGTCAAGCCAGAGCCAGAACAAACGCCAGGGCAGCCCGACGACAAGGATCCTCAGCCTCGTGCCTGACCTGTTTCCCCTGCTCGGCTCGGCATTGGTCCTGGGCCTGCTCGGCGGCGGCCATTGCCTGGGCATGTGCGGCGGTCTGATGGGCGCCCTGACCTTGGCCATCCCGCCAGAGCAACGCGCCCGCCGCCTGCGCCTGTTGCTGGCCTACAACCTCGGACGCATCCTCAGCTATGCCTGCGCCGGCCTGCTCCTGGGCCTGGCCGGCTGGGCCCTGGCCAACAGCCCGGCGGCCCAGGGGCTGCGGGTGGTGGCGGCCCTGCTGCTGATCGCCATGGGCCTGTACCTGGCCGGCTGGTGGAGTGGCCTGACCCGTATCGAGGCGCTCGGCCGCGGCTTGTGGCGGCACATCCAACCTTTGGCCACACGCCTGCTGCCGGTCTCCAGCCTGCCCCGCGCCCTGCTGCTCGGCGCCCTGTGGGGTTGGCTGCCGTGCGGCCTGGTCTACAGCACCCTGCTGTGGGCCGCCAGCCAGGGCAATGCCGGCTACAGCGCAGCCCTGATGCTGGCCTTCGGCCTCGGCACCTGGCCCGTACTCCTGGCCACCGGCCTTGCCGCCGAGCGTGTCGGCGCCCTGTTGCGCCGCCGCAGCGTGCGCCTGGCCGGCGGCCTACTGGTGATCCTGTTCGGTCTGTGGACCTTGCCTGGTCCGCACCAGCATTGGCTCATGGGGCACTGATCCGGCGGCAAGCTGCAAGACAAAGCAGTTTCCGGCGAGCCAGGGCTTTGCTGCCATTTGGGGTCGCTTCGCGCCCCATCGCCGGCAAGCCGGCTCCCACAGGTTCACTGCCAGCCTCAAGAATGACGCCAGTCTATGGGATCAGCCCTGATTGCAGGGCTTTTGGCTTAATCGCTGGGCTTGGCACTGCGCAAGACTGTTTTTCTTGCCGCTTGCCGCCCGGCGCTAGCTCCGCCCCCCCCTTGATACAAATCAACACAGATTCCTACAGACGCCCCTAGACTCCGGACACTGCCGCTTCTTCCGGGGATTGACCCACATGCTCGACGACCTACGTTGGGATGCCGACCTGATACGTCGCTACGACCTGGCCGGCCCCCGCTATACCTCCTACCCGACCGCCGTCCAACTGCACGGCGAAGTGGGTTCGTTCGACCTGCTCCACGCCCTGCGCGAGAGCCGCCGCGCGGTACGGCCGCTGTCGCTGTACGTGCATGTGCCGTTCTGCGCCAACATCTGCTACTACTGCGCGTGCAACAAGGTCATCACCAAGGATCGCGGCCGCGCCCAGCCGTACCTCAAGCGCCTGGAGCAGGAAATCCAGCTCATCGCCTGCCACCTGGCCCCTAAACAACGCGTTGAACAGCTGCATTTCGGTGGCGGCACGCCGACGTTCCTCAGCCATGTGGAACTGCGCCAGCTGATGACCTGCCTGCGCCAGCACTTCAACCTGCTGGACGACGACTCGGGCGACTACGGCATCGAGATCGACCCGCGCGAAGCCGACTGGTCGACCATGGGCCTGCTCCGCGAGCTGGGCTTCAACCGCGTCAGCCTCGGCGTGCAGGACCTGGATCCGGCCGTGCAGCGTGCGATCAATCGCCTGCAGAGCCTGGAACAGACCCGCACACTGATCGAGGCAGCACGGACCCTGCAGTTCCGCTCGGTCAACCTCGACCTGATCTACGGCCTGCCCCGGCAGACCCCGGAAGGTTTCGCCCGCACCGTCGAGGAAGTGATCCGCCTGCAACCAGACCGCCTCTCGGTCTTCAACTATGCCCACCTGCCCGAACGCTTCATGCCCCAACGGCGCATCGACAGCAACGAACTGCCTGCGCCAGCCGCCAAGCTGGAGATGCTCCGCGCCACCATCGAGCAACTGACCGCGGCCGGCTACCGCTACATTGGCATGGACCATTTCGCCCTGCCCGACGACGAGTTGGCCATCGCCCAGGAGGAAGGCACCCTGCAGCGCAACTTCCAGGGCTACACCACCCATGGACATTGCGACCTGATCGGCCTGGGCGTCTCGGCCATCAGCCAGATCGGCGACCTCTACTGCCAGAACAGCAGCGACCTCGCCACCTACCAGGACACCCTCTCCACCGCCCAACTGGCGACCCAGCGCGGGCTGCTGTGCGATCAGGACGACCGCCTGCGCCGCGCGGTGATCCAGCAGTTGATCTGCCATTTCGAGCTGGACTTCGAAGCGATCGAGCAGGCGTTCACCATCGATTTCCGGGGGTACTTCAAGGACCAATGGCCCCAGTTGCAGGCCATGCAGCGGGACGGCCTGATCAGCCTGGACGGCAAGGGCATCAGGGTACTGCCCGCCGGGCGCCTGCTGGTGCGCTCGGTGTGCATGGTGTTCGACGCCTACCTGGCCCTGCAGGACCGCCAGCGCTTCTCGCGGGTGATCTGACGAGCGAGTCGATCGACCGCATGGACTTATTTCCTTGCCAGGCACACTATTGGCCATCATCGGCCTTGACCCGCTGCGGACAAGGCCTCGCCAGGTCGCAACACCATAGCGCCCGCTGGCCTACAACCTTGCTGTGAGTTACCCTTACAGCTTATGTGTGCTTTCCCACAAGGATCGATTGAAATGTCCGAGCCAGTCAAACTGCGCCCACACAACCAGGCCCACTGCAAGGATTGCAGCCTGGCCCCCCTGTGCCTGCCTCTGTCGCTCAACCTGGAAGACATGGATGCACTGGATGAAATCGTCAAACGCGGCCGCCCGCTGAAGAAAGGCGAGTTCCTGTTCCGCCAAGGTGACAATTTCGGCTCGGTCTATGCCGTACGTTCCGGCGCCCTGAAAACCTTCAGCCTCAGCGACGCCGGCGAGGAGCAGATCACCGGTTTCCACCTGCCCAGCGAGCTGGTGGGCCTGTCGGGCATGGACACCGAAACCTACCCGGTGTCGGCCCAGGCCCAGGAAACCACCTCGGTATGCGAGATCCCCTTCGAGCGCCTGGATGAACTCTCGGTCCAACTGCCGCAACTGCGCCGCCAGCTGATGCGGGTGATGAGCCGGGAGATCCGCGACGACCAGCAGATGATGCTGCTGTTGTCGAAGAAGACCGCCGACGAGCGCATCGCCACCTTCCTGGTCAACCTCTCCGCGCGCTTCCGTGCCCGTGGTTATTCGGCCAACCAGTTCCGCCTGAGCATGTCGCGCAACGAGATAGGCAACTACCTGGGCCTGGCGGTGGAGACCGTGTCGCGGGTGTTCACCCGCTTCCAGCAGAACGGCCTGATCAAGGCCGAAGGCAAGGAAGTGCACATCCTCGACCCGATCCAGCTGTGCGCGCTGGCGGGCGGGGCGATGGAAGCCTGAAGCCCTTCGCGCGGCGGGGTATACTGGCGCATTCGTTTTCCAGGAAAGCAGCATGCACAGCGATACTTTCGACCTCAAGGCCTTGATCCGCCCAGTGCCGGACTTCCCCAAGCCGGGCGTGATCTTCCGCGACATCACCCCGCTGTTCCAGTCGCCACGTGGGTTGCGCTACGTCGCCGACCAGTTCATCGAGCGCTATGTGGAGGCCGAATTCAGCCATATCGGCGCCATGGATGCGCGGGGCTTCCTGATCGGCTCGATCATCGCCCATCAGTTGAACAAGCCGCTGATCCTGTTCCGCAAGCAGGGCAAGCTGCCGGCCGAGGTGTTGGCCGAGGCCTACCAGACCGAGTACGGCGAAGCCTTCCTGGAGGTGCATGCCGACAGCCTGTGCGAAGGCGATTCGGTGCTGATTTTCGATGACCTGATCGCCACTGGCGGCACCCTGCTGGCCGCTACCAACCTGGTGCGTCGCACCGGTGCCGAGGTATTCGAGGCCGCGGCGATCATCGACTTGCCGCAGCTGGAGGGTTCCCGTCGCCTGCAGGCGGTTGGTGTGCCGACCTTCTGCCTGACCGAGTTTTCGCTCAGCGAGTATTGAGTCGCCTGCTGGGGCCGCTCAGCGGCCCATTCGCGGGCAAGCCCGCTCCCACAGGGCCCTTCGCCAGCCGTATGTTCTCTGCGCGACAGCACAACCCAAAAAGGCTGGGTTATCTCCCACAGGGCCCCTGCAAGCCATATCACTTGTGATCGACGCTCACCCTGTGGGACGGCTTGCCGGTGATGGGGCGCGAAGCGGCCCCCGATCACCGTTTCACAGCGAAATCGGTCTGCGCCCGGCAAAGGCATGGGCCAGGGTCCCGCCATCCACCAGCTCCAGCTCCCCGCCCAGCGGCACGCCATGGGCGATGCGCGAGGCGGTCAGGCCTTTCTCGGCCAGCAGTTGGGCAATGTAGTGGGCAGTCGCCTCCCCTTCCACCGTGGGGTTGGTCGCGAGGATCACCTCGGTGAAGGTGCCCTGCTCCTCGATCCGTGCCATCAGCTGCGGGATACCGATCGCCTCGGGTCCCAGGCCGTCCAGTGGCGACAGATGCCCCTTGAGCACGAAGTAGCGGCCGCGATAGCCGGTCTGCTCCACCGCATATACGTCCACGGGGCCTTCCACGACGCACAGCTGGGTGTCGTCCCGGCGTGGGTCGGCGCACTGGGGGCAGAGTTCCTGTTCGGTCAGGGTGCGGCACTGGCGGCAGTGGCCGACACCCTCCATGGCCTGGGTCAGGGCCTGGGCCAGGCGCAGGCCGCCGCTGCGGTCGCGTTCGAGCAACTGCAGGGCCATGCGCTGGGCAGATTTCTGGCCGACGCCGGGGAGCGTGCGCAGGGCGTCGATCAGTTGGCGGATCAGGGGGCTGAAGCTCATGGGGAAGGCCTGACAGATCAATAGGAGGCGGTTTATACCGAGCGGTGGCATCCACGTCAAATCAGCGGAAGCAGGTCCTCTCCTGAGAATAGCCATCACGGCGTATGCGATGCTGTTGCTGTTGCTGTTGCTGTTGCTGTTGCTGTTGCTGTTGATCTTGGTGCGCGATAGCTCAGTCGCCGCGAATCGCGACTTCAGGAGGCCGAGTGGAGGTGCCTGGAGGGGCCTGGCGCGCAGCGCCCTTCGGCGTAGCCGAAGTCGCGAGATGTAGACTTGCGTAGCAAGTCGGAGGCCGCGAAGCCCCGGAAGGCGCCGGAGCGAGGGGACCCCGGAGCGTAGCGTAGGGGCCGTATGATGGAGCAGGCGGTTTTTGGTGGACCTGTCCCGTGACAACGGACGCCAAGAAGCGATACTTAGATCGCTATCTTGGAGGTTGCCATGTACCCGAGCACTCGCCGTAACTACACCGATGAGTTCAAGGCTCAGGCCGTTGCGCTAGCTGAAAGCGTTGGCAGAACCG
>NZ_JBCGFQ010000052.1:0-35620 GCF_040984075.1 Pseudomonas sp. I2 | reverse complement strand
CTGCTACGCCTGCCCGCCCCCCTGCATGACGCCACCCAGGCCCACCTCGCCGCGGCGCGCCTGCAGGCGGAGTGGGGCACGCTGGACGGCTTGATCGTCAACGCCGGCAGCTGCGACTACCTGCCGCAGGCGCAGGCGTCCGACGAACTGTTCGAAGCGATCGTCACGAGCAACCTGCTTGCCAGCGAGCACTGCCTGGCCGGCGCCCTGCCCTTGCTGGTCAAGGGCGATGCGCCCCAGGTCATGGCGATCTTCAGCCCCTGCACCACATTGCAACTGCACGACCCCGCCCAGCCGCCAAGCGGGGTCAACAACCTGCCACAGTGGTTCCGCGAACAACGCCAGACCCTACACGCCCTCGGCATCGACCTGGCCATGGTGGCGCCACAGTCGCTGACGACACCGGTAACTCCGGCCCGGGCCATCCCCGAGCAATGGACGCCATACCGCGCTGCCCAGGCACTGCTGCAGCGTCTGCCACAACGGGAACCGGAACTGGTGCTGGAGGCACTGAGCCTGAACAGCCTGTGGCCCCTGCCCCATTGAGAAGCGGTCGGCCACCCTCGACCAGGGTGGCCGCCAGGGTCAAAGCGGCATGCGGTAGTGCAAGGCGTAGCTCTCGACACCGTCGTTGGGTTGCTTGATACCAGCGTTGGAGTAGTGGATGGCACGGATACCGACCTCATGCCCACCGGCGAAACGCAGGCCGACGCCGATGCGGTCCTCGAACTGGAAGGCCGAGCCCAGCTGGTTACTCTCCAGCTCGGTGCTGGAGAACACGGCGACGCCGATACCGGCCTCGATGTAGGGTTTGACCGACTCGCCGGCGAACTCGTAGACGAACACCGGGGCGAATGAAAGGCTGTGATTGCTGGCGGTGTCGTCCCCATCCCAATACGTGTAGGCCCCATCCCAATAGCCTGTCAGCCGCCCTACACTGGTCTGCCACCAGCTGGCATCCCAGTTCGACTGCATCCCCAACCGGTAGACCATGGTGGAGTCACCGCTCTGCCCCACCGAAAACGAAATGTCGGCGGCCTGCGCCAACAACCCCTGCCCCAAAGTCAAAGCGGCAAGCGCCGCCAAGCCAAGCCGTTTCTTCATGAGAGACATCCTTCTTCCTGATGCTGTCGTTGGTGTTCGCCCGTCATCGCAGGCAAATCGGTAGAAATCGGCAGTAGTACGATAGTTCAGCTTGAAACGCGGCTTCTTGCGTTTAGCTATAGCGGAAAGCTTTGCACACTGTCGGACTTATGCCACAGCACAGGTAGGATCTTTTTCAGAGATTCAGGATCGGCACTGGTCCAGAACGCCGTATCCCGCGCTGGCCCTTCGGCCAGCAGGTCGTGCGCCCCAAGCAGGCGCTGCAACTGCCGCGCCACGGCGGCGCCGGTATCGATGATGGCCACGTCCGCCGGCACCATGCCAGCCAGCAACGGGCGCAGGAAAGGATAGTGGGTGCAGCCAAGGATCAGGGTGTCGCAGCCCGCGGCCAGCAAGGGCTGCACATAGCCTCGCAGCAGCTCGCGCAACCGTGGGCTGCCGAGATCGCCCGCCTCGATGCATTCGACCAGGCCCGGGCAGGGCTGGGTGACCACCCGCACGTCGCTGGCGAAGCGGTCGAGCAAGGCAGCGAACTTGGCGCTTTGCAAGGTGCCGGTGGTGGCCAGCACGCCGACCACGCCGGAGCGGGTCGCCGCCGCCGCCGGCTTGACCGCAGGCTCCATGCCCACCAATGGCCACCCCGGGTACAACTCGCGCAGATCGGCGACAGCCGCCACGGTGGCGGTGTTGCAGGCCAGGACCATGGCCTTGGCACCTCGCTCGTGGAAGAACCCGGCGATGCGCCGCAAACGCTCACGGATGTAGTCGGGCGACTTCTCGCCGTAGGGCACATGGCCGCTATCGGCGACATACAACAGCGACTCGTTGGGTAGCAGGCGCTGGATCTCGGCCAGCACCGACAGGCCGCCGACCCCCGAGTCCATCACCCCGACCGGCGCCGAGCGTTCAGCCATGCCGGCCGCCACAGACGGTACAGGCCGGATCGCGCTTGACCCGCAGTTCGCGCATGCGCGTGCCGAGGGCATCGATCAGCAGCAGGCGTCCTACCAGCGGCTCGCCGAAGCCGGCCAAGAGCTTGAGCGCCTCCAGCGCCTGCAGGCTGCCCACCAGCCCCACCAGCGGCCCGAGCACGCCGGCTTCGCTGCAGGTCAGCTCGGCTTCGCTGCCATGGCCATACAGGCAGTGGTAGCAGGGGCTGTCGTCACGGCGCGGGTCGAACACCGACAACTGCCCCTCGAGGCGGATCGCCGCCCCGCTGACCAGCGGCTTGCCTACGCCGACGCAGGCGGCATTGACCGCCTCGCGGGTGGCGAAATTGTCGGAGCAATCCAACACCAGGTCGACCGCCGCCACGGCAGCCGCCAGCGAATCCTCGTCCAGGGCCTGGCGATGGGCGACCAGCCTCACCTCGGGGTTGATCGCCTGCAGGCGCTGGAGCGCCGAATCCACTTTGCTCATGCCGACGCTGGCGCTGTCATGAATGATCTGGCGTTGCAGGTTGGTCAGGTCGACCGTGTCGAAATCGGCCAGGTGCAGTTCACCGACACCCGCCGTCGCCAGGTACAGTGCCACCGGCGAGCCCAGCCCACCGAGGCCGACCACCAGCGCCTTGCCCTGCTTGAGGCGCAATTGGCCGTCGATATCCACCTGGGCCAGCAGGATTTGCCGGCTGTAGCGCAACAGTTCCTGATCACTCAGCATGGCAGGCACCCCAGGGAGATACGTTCATGACCGGCCAGGTCCAGGCGACTGGCCACGCGGGTGAAACCATGGCCAGCCAACAGCTCGCGCACCGCCGCAGCCTGGTCGTAACCGTGTTCGAGCAGCAGCCAGCCGCCAGGCTGCAGGTGCTGCGGCGCCTGGGCGATGATCGCCCGCAGGTCGTCCAGGCCATCCTGCCCCGCCACCAGCGCACTGCTCGGCTCGAAGCGCACGTCACCGGCCGCCAGGTGCGGATCCTCGGCGGCGATGTAGGGCGGGTTACTCAGGATCAGCTCGAAGCGCTCACCCGCCAGGCTGTCGAACCAGTGGCTGGCGCGTACCTGGACATTGCCCAGGCCAAGACGCAGGCGGTTGCGCTCGGCCAGGGCCACGGCCTGCTCGACCCGATCCACCGCCGTCACCTGCCAGGCCGGGCGCTCGCTGGCCAGGGCCAGGGCGATGGCGCCGGTGCCGGTGCCCAGGTCGAGCACCCGTGCCGGCGTGGCGGGCAGCAATTGCAGGGCCACCTCCACCAGCAGCTCGGTCTCCGGGCGTGGGATCAGGGTGTGCGGCGCCACTTCCAGGTCGAGCTTCCAGAAGCCCTGTTGCCCCAGGATGTAGGCCACCGGCTCACCGGCTCGGCGGCGCTCCAGGTAACCGGCGAAAGTCTCGGCCGCCTCGCTGCTGACGATCCGCTCGGGCCAGGTGTGCAGGTAGCTGCGCGACTTGCCCAGGGCAGCCGCCAGCAACAGCTCGGCGTCCAGGCGCGGGGTCGGGGAATCCGGCAACTGCGCGTTGCGCAGCAGGCTGGCGATGATGGTCATTCAGTCTCCCAGGGCGGCCAGTTGATCGGCCTGGTATTCGGCCAGCAAGGGTTCGATCACGGCATCGACGCCACCGGCCAGGACCTCGTCGAGGGAGTACAGGGTCAGGTTGATACGGTGATCGGTGACCCGGCCCTGTGGATAGTTGTAGGTGCGGATGCGCTCGGAGCGGTCGCCCGAGCCGACCAGCAGCTTGCGCTCGCTGGCGATGGCGTTCTGCTGGGCGCTGGTCTGCATGTCGTTGAGCTTGGCCGACAGCCAGGCCATGGCGCGGGCACGGTTCTTGTGCTGGGAGCGTTCTTCCTGGCATTCGACCACGATGCCGGTGGGCAGATGGGTGATGCGGATCGCCGAGTCGGTCTTGTTGACGTGCTGGCCACCGGCGCCCGAGGCGCGGTAGGTGTCGATGCGCAGGTCGGCCGGGTTGATCTCCACCGCCACTTGCTCGTCCGGCTCGGGCAGCACCGCCACGGTGCAGGCCGAGGTATGGATGCGACCCTGGGATTCGGTTTCCGGTACCCGTTGCACACGGTGCGCGCCAGACTCGAACTTGAGCTTGCCATAGACGCTGTCGCCCTCGACCCGGGCGATGATCTCCTTGTAGCCGCCATGCTCGCCTTCGTTCTCAGAGAGGATCTCCAGGCGCCAGCCGCGCTTCTCGGCGTAGCGCGAATACATGCGGAACAGGTCGCCCGAAAAAATCGCCGCCTCGTCGCCGCCGGTGCCGGCACGGATCTCGAGGAACACGTTGCGCCCGTCGTTGGGGTCCTTGGGCAGCAGCATGCGCTGCAGTTGGGACTCCAGGCCGACCAGTTGCTCCTTGGCCTCGCGCACTTCCTCCACGGCCATCTCGCGCAGGTCGGGGTCGCTGTCCTTGAGCAGCGCCTGGGCACCTTCGAGGTCGTCCTGGACCTTGCTCCACTCCTTGTAGGCAGCGATCACCGGTTCGACTTCGGCATATTCGCGGGAATAGGCGCGAAAGCGGGTCTGGTCGGAAATGACTTCGGCATCGCCCAGCAGGGCGGTGAGTTCCTCGAAGCGATCCTGGAGGGTCTCCAGTTTTTTCAGCAGCGACGCTTTCATTGCGGGGTCTTGTCCGTGGAGCCCTCGTTGAGGGCAAAGAGTTCCTGGGCCATGGCCAGCGCATCGACGCGCCCCTCGGCCGAGAGCTTTTTCAGTTGCACGCTGGGTGCGTGCAACAGTTTGTTGGTCAGGCCCCGGGCCAGTTGCGCCAGCACATCTTCCGGGTTGCCGCCGTTGGCCAGCAGGCGCTGGGCCTTCTGCAGTTCTTCGTCGCGCAGGCGCTCGCTCTGTTGGCGGTAGGCCTTGAGCACGTCGACCGCGGCCAGTTCGCGCAGGCGCGCCATGAAGTCCTGGGCGCCCACCGAGACCAGCTCTTCGGCGGCCTGGGCGGCGCCCTGGCGGCTCTTGAGGTTTTCCGCGACCACTTCGTGCAGGTCGTCGACGGTGTACAGGTAGACGTCGTCCAGCTCACCGACCTGTGGCTCGATATCCCGTGGCACGGCGATGTCGACCATGAAGATCGGCTTGTGCCGGCGCTGCTTCAGGGCGCTTTCTACCGCGCCCTTGCCGAGGATCGGCAGTTGGCTGGCGGTGGAGCTGATGACGATATCGCTGTTGGCCAGTTCCTGGGGGATGTCGGACAGCAGCACGGCATGGGCACCGAACTGTTCGGCCAGGGTGCTGGCCCGCTCCAGGGTGCGATTGGCGACGACGATGCGGCGCACGCCTTGCTCGTGCAGGTGGCGGGCGACCAGGGTGATGGTCTCGCCGGCGCCGATCAGCAGGGCTTGGCTGCGGCCCAGGTCGCTGAAGATCTGCTTGGCCAGGCTGACTGCGGCGAACGCCACCGACACGGGGTTCTCGCCGATGGCGGTGTCGGTGCGCACTTGCTTGGCGGCGCTGAAGGTGGCCTGGAACAGGCGGCCCAGCAAGGGGCCGATGGTCCCGGCTTCGCGGGCCACGGCGTAGGCCGATTTCATCTGGCCGAGGATCTGCGGCTCGCCGAGCACCAGCGAGTCCAGGCCCGAGGCCACGCGCATCATGTGCTTCACGGCGTCGTGGTCTTCGTGGATGTAGGCGCTGGCGCGCAGCTCGTCGAGGCTCAGTTGGTGATATTCGGCCAGCCATTGCAGCACGGCGTCGGCGGCCAGGTGGTCCTGCTCTATATAGAGTTCGCTACGGTTGCAGGTCGACAGGATCGCCGCCTCGCGGCTGGCGGTCAGTCGGCAGAGCTGCTGCAGGGCATCGACCAGCTGCTCTGGCGTAAACGCCACGCGCTCGCGTACGTCTACCGAGGCAGTCTTATGGTTGATACCAAGTGCAAGAAAGGCCATGCAAGGTCGCTGGTTGTGACGAGAAGCCGATAATTGTCCTACTTCGCAGGATTCAGAACAACCACCGTTCGCTATTGTCGCGATGCGCGCAGGCTATTGCCCTTGCCAGGCCAGCGCCAGACCGCATGCCCCCTACCCCTCTGACAAAAAGCCAAAGTACGCCCCGCCCTCACCCTCGCCCTTGGCTTTTTGCTTTGCTTTTGCTTTTTATACGCGATGGCTCAGGCGCCGCGAATCGCGACTTCAGGAGGCCGAGTGGAGGCGCCTGAACCATCGCGCACCAAAAGCAAGAGCAAGGGCAAGAGCCAAAGCAGGAGCAGGAGCAGGAGCGTCCTTTATTTCGAAAGCCTCGAACAAGCTGGGCATGTGATTGTCCGAACAAACCGCCCCGTGCAATAAACCACGACCATCGCTGGTGGGTTTGCCCTCGCGCTTGTGTCATCATGCTCCGACCGCCTGTATCCAAAGCCTCTTTATGAACAGATCCTACGCATTGCTGCTTGCCCTCGCCCTGCTCCAGGGCTGCCAGAGCCTGGCCCCGCAGAAGACCGAGGGCCTGCCGTCCGTCGCCGAAGCCAGCAAGGACGAGCCAGAAAAGCCCACCGTGTACGGATCGTTCAAGCAGGACACGCTCTACAGCCTGCTGGTGGCAGAGTTGGCCGGCCAGCGCAACCGCTTCGACATCGCCCTGGCCAACTACGTCGACCAGGCCGAGAAGACCCAGGACCCCGCCGTCTCCGAACGCGCCTTCCGCATCGCCGAATACCTCGGCGCCGACGAACCCGCGCTCGACACCGCACTGATCTGGGCCCGCAACGCCCCCGAGAACCTCGACGCCCAACGCGCCGCCGCCATCCAGCTGGCCCGCGCCGAACGCTACGACGACGCCATGACCTACATGGAAAAGGTGCTCCAGGGCCAAGGCGACACCCATTTCGACTTCCTCGCCCTGTCGGCCGCCGAAACCGACCAGAACACCCGCGACGGCCTGCTGCAAAGCTTCGACCGCCTGCTGACCAAGTACCCCGACAACAACCAACTGGTGTTCGGCAAAGCCCTGCTGTTGAACCAGGACGGCAAGACCGAGCAAGCCCTCGACCTGCTCGAAGCCCACCCACCGCAACACGGCGAAATCGCCCCGGTACTGCTGCGCGCACGCCTGCTGCAGGCCCTGGACCGCGGCCCCGAGGCCCTGCCGCTGCTACGCCGGGCGATCCGCGACACCCCCGACGACAAACGCCTGCGCCTGACCTACGCCCGCACCCTGGTCGAGCAAGACCGCATCGCCGATGCCAAGGGCGAGTTCGCCAGCCTCGTCCAGCAGTATCCCGAGGACGATGAACTGCGCTACTCCCTGGCCCTGGTGTGCCTGGAAAACAAGGACTGGGACGAAGCCGAGGGCTACCTGCAGGAGTTGGTCGAGCGCGACAGCAACGTCGACGCCGCGCACCTGAACCTGGGCCGTATCCACGAGGAACGCAACGCCCCCGAATCGGCCCTGCGCGAGTACGCCCTGGTCGGCCCGGGCCCAGACTACCTGCCGGCACAACTGCGCCAGGCCGACATCCTCATCGCCAACGGCCGCGCCAGCGAAGCCTCGCGCCTGCTGGCCGAAGCCCGCGAAGCGCAGCCGGACTACGCCATCCAACTCTATCTGATCGAAGCAGAAAGCTACGGCAACAACGGCAAGGACGCCCAGGCCGAGCACGTCCTGGAGCAGGCTATCAAGCGCTATCCGGACGACATCAACCTGCTCTATACCCGCGCCATGCTGGCCGAAAA
The DNA here is from genome assembly GCF_040984075.1 of Pseudomonas sp. I2. Taxonomy (NCBI): domain Bacteria; kingdom Pseudomonadati; phylum Pseudomonadota; class Gammaproteobacteria; order Pseudomonadales; family Pseudomonadaceae; genus Pseudomonas; species Pseudomonas sp. I2. The sequence continues at coordinate 27,891 of NZ_JBCGFQ010000052.1, read as the reverse complement.
ACGCGGCGACCTGGCACTGCTGGAAAAGGACCTGCGCACCATCATCGAACGCGAGCCGGAAAACGCCATGGCCCTCAATGCGCTCGGCTACACCCTGGCCGACCGCACCACCCGCTATGCCGAGGCCAAGTCGCTGATCGAGAAGGCCCACCAGCTCACCCCCGACGACCCCGCCGTGCTCGACAGCCTGGGCTGGGTCAACTACCGCCTGGGCAACCTGGACGAGGCCGAGCGCCTGCTGCGCCAGGCCTTGGAGCGTTTCCCCGACCATGAAGTGGCCGCCCACCTGGGCGAAGTCCTCTGGGTCAATGGCAAACGCCGCGAAGCCCGCCAGGTCTGGGCCAAGGCCATCGAAGCCCAGCCCGACAGCCCCATCCTGCGCAAGACCCTCCTGCGCCTGACCGGATCCGAGACCCTGTAGACATGTTCCTGCGTCATTGCACCACCTTCATCCTGGTCGCCCTGCTCGCCGGCTGCGCCGGCTTCGGTTCCCGCGAAGCCCTGCAAGGCCAAGGCGACCCGCAGTTGTGGCGAGCCCACAAACAACAACTGACCGCCCTCGACGGCTGGCAGATCAACGGCAAGGTCGGCATCCGCGCGCCTCGGGACTCCGGCAGCGGCACGCTGTTCTGGCTGCAACGCCAGGACTACTACGACATCCGTCTGGCCGGTCCGCTGGGACGTGGCGCCGCCCGCCTCACCGGACGCCCCGGCGGCGTGGTCCTGGAAGTGGCCAACCAAGGCCGCTACGAGGCCCCCAGCCCCGAGGCCCTGCTGGAAGAGCAACTGGGCTGGCAGCTACCGGTCTCGCACCTGGTCTGGTGGGTACGCGGCCTGCCGGCCCCCGACAGCAAGAGCCAGTTGACCCTCGACGGCGACAGCCGCCTGGCCAGCCTCAACCAGGATGGCTGGCAGGTGCAGTACCTGGGCTACACCCAGCAGAACGGCTACTGGCTGCCCGAACGCCTGAAACTGCACGGCGAGCACCTCGACGTCACCCTGGTGGTCAAGGACTGGCAGCCCCGCCAGCTGGGGCACTGAACCATGCACAGGCTCACCCTGCCCGCCCCCGCCAAGCTCAACCTGTGGCTACACATCATCGGCCGCCGTGCCGACGGCTACCATGAGCTGGAAACGGTGTTCCAGTTCCTCGACCATGCCGACCAGCTGAGCTTCGCCCCCCGCGAGGACGGCCGGATCCACCTGCGCACCGCCGTCGAGGGTGTGCCCCACGACAGCAACCTGGTCGTGCGTGCCGCGCGCCAGTTGCAACAGCAATCCGGCTGCCTCCTCGGCGCCGACATCTGGCTCGACAAGGTCCTGCCCATGGGCGGCGGCATCGGCGGCGGCAGTTCGAACGCCGCGACCACCCTCCTGGCGCTGAACCACCTGTGGCAACTGGGCTGGGACGAAGACCGCCTGGCCGCCCTGGGCCTGGCCCTCGGCGCCGATGTGCCGGTGTTCGTCCGCGGCCATGCCGCCTTCGCCCAAGGCGTGGGCGAACAGCTGACACCCGTCGCCCCCGAGGAGCCCTGGTACGTCGTGCTGGTGCCGCAAGTGTCTGTCAGCACAGCGGAAATTTTTTCACATCCGCAGTTGACACGTGATTCCCTCCCCCTTAAGATGCGCCCCGTTCCCGAGGGAAACAGTCGAAATGACTGCCAACCGGTGGTAGAGCAGAGTTATCCAGAAGTTCGCAATGCGTTGAATTCGCTGGGTAAATTCACTAAAGCTCGGCTAACCGGGACTGGAAGTTGCGTGTTTGGGGCCTTCCCAAGCAAAGCCGAAGCTGATAAAGTTCTGGCCCTTCTTTCAGAGACCCAAACAGGGTTTGTGGCTAAGGGAAGCAACGTTTCGATGTTGCATCGCAAGCTGCAGAGTCTGATCTAGAAGTCGAGTGCCAGGCACTCGCAGCAACAGATACAGGGGCGTCGCCAAGCGGTAAGGCAGCAGGTTTTGATCCTGCCATGCGTTGGTTCGAATCCAGCCGCCCCTGCCATTTTCCTTATACTCATCCAGGTATACCCTCAGCCTTCAGGTACTGCGCGTGTCCAAGATGATGGTCTTCACGGGGAATGCCAACCCCGATCTGGCTCGGCGTGTCGTACGTCAGCTGCATATTCCACTGGGTGATGTTTCTGTCGGCAAGTTCTCCGACGGCGAAATCAGTGCTGAGATCAATGAAAATGTCCGCGGTAAGGACGTCTTCATCATCCAGCCGACCTGTGCCCCTACCAACGACAACCTGATGGAACTGGTAGTGATGGCCGACGCCTTCCGCCGCTCCTCAGCTTCCCGAATCACCGCCGTGATTCCCTACTTCGGATACGCCCGCCAGGACCGCCGTCCGCGTTCGGCACGTGTAGCCATCAGCGCCAAAGTCGTCGCTGACATGCTCACTGTCGTGGGTATCGACCGTGTGCTCACCGTCGACCTGCACGCTGACCAGATCCAGGGCTTCTTCGATATCCCCGTCGACAACATCTACGGCTCGCCCGTACTGGTCGACGACATCGAAGACCAGCGTTTCGAGAACCTGATGATCGTCTCCCCGGACATCGGTGGTGTCGTGCGCGCACGTGCCGTCGCCAAGTCCCTGGGCGTCGACCTGGGTATCATCGACAAGCGCCGTGAAAAGGCCAATCACTCCGAAGTGATGCACATCATCGGCGACGTCGAAGGACGCACCTGCATCCTGGTAGACGACATGGTCGACACCGCCGGCACCCTGTGCAACGCGGCCAAGGCCCTGAAAGACCACGGCGCTGCCAAGGTCTACGCCTACTGCACGCACCCGGTACTGTCCGGTCGTGCGATCGAGAACATCGAGAAGTCCGTGCTGGACGAGCTGGTGGTGACCAACACCATCCCGCTGTCCGCGGCTGCTCAGGCCTGTGACCGTATCCGCCAACTGGATATCGCACCGGTCGTCGCTGAGGCGGTACGCCGCATCAGCAACGAAGAATCGATCAGCGCGATGTTCCGCTAAGCGGAACGCACGCTGACGAAAAGCGCCCCGCCCCAACACAGGTTGTTGGGGCGGGGCTTTTTTGCCCACCCCGCCTGACGCTGGTCGCAAGCGTCATCCGGGAGGCTTATTTGGAGAAAGAAAATGACCGATTTCATCCTGAACGCCCAAGCGCGTACTGACCTGGGGAAAGGTGCGAGCCGCCGCCTGCGTCATGCCGCCAGCATCCCTGCCGTTGTCTACGGTGGTAACAAGGACGCCGAGTCCCTGACCATCCTGACCAAGGAAATCACCAAGCTGTTCGACAACGAAGCGGCCTTCAGCCACGTCATCGAACTGAACGTCGACGGCGCCAAGCAGAACGTCATCGTCAAGGCCCTGCAGCGCCACCCGGCCAAAGGCTTCATCATGCACGCCGACTTCGTTCGCGTCGTCGCTGGCCAGAAGCTGACCGCCAAGGTTCCGGTTCACTTCATCAACGAAGAAGCCCCGACCAAGAAAGGCGGCGAGATCTCCCACGTAGAGAACGAGATCGAAGTTTCCTGCGAAGCCAAGGACCTGCCTGAGTTCATCGAAGTCGACCTGGCCAACGCTGAAGTCGGTACCATCATCCACCTGTCGGACCTCAAGGCTCCGAAAGGCGTCGAGTTCGTGGCCCTGGCCCACGGTGACGACAAGGCCATCGCCAACGTCCACGCACCGCGCGTTGCCCCTGAAGCTGCAGAAGGCGCTGCCGAGTAATCACTCGCGCGCCGGTGTTGACCGGGTTACGGCGCCCGCGCCGTAACCCACCAACTCCAAGGAAGAGCTCCTGACGTGACCGCCATCCAGTTGATCGTCGGCCTGGGTAACCCCGGCCCCGAATACGAACAGACCCGGCATAACGCAGGGGCTCTTTTCGTTGAACGCCTCGCCAGCGCCCAGCGCGTCTCCCTGACCGCTGACCGCAAGTATTTCGGCCTGACGGCTAGATTCAGCCATCAGGGCCACGACGTTCGTCTGTTGATCCCCACCACCTACATGAACCGCAGCGGCCAGTCCGTGGCGGCATTGGCCAATTTCTTCCGGATCCCACCGGCGGCCATCCTGGTGGCCCACGACGAACTCGACCTGCCCCCGGGTGTCGCCAAGCTCAAGAAAGGCGGTGGCCATGGTGGGCACAACGGCCTGCGCGACATCATCGCGCAGCTCGGCAACCAGAACGACTTCCATCGCCTGCGGCTGGGTATCGGCCACCCGGGCGACGCCAAACTGGTCTCCAACTTCGTCCTGGGCCGCGCACCGCGCGCCGAGCAGGAGAAGCTCGACGCCAGCATCGATTTTGCCCTCGGCGTGCTGCCGGACGTCCTCGCTGGCGACTTCGCCAAGGCGATGCGCGAGCTGCACAGCCAGAAGGCCTGATTTCCTAGAGAGGGGAATTCCCATGGGTTTCAATTGCGGCATCGTCGGCCTGCCCAACGTCGGCAAGTCCACCCTGTTCAACGCCCTGACCAAGTCTGGTATCGCGGCGGAGAACTTCCCCTTCTGCACCATCGAGCCGAACAGCGGCATCGTGCCGATGCCCGACCCGCGCCTGAACGCCCTGGCCGAGATCGTCAAGCCTGAGCGCGTGTTGCCCACCACCATGGAATTCGTCGACATCGCCGGCCTGGTCGCTGGCGCCTCGAAGGGCGAAGGCCTGGGCAACAAGTTCCTCGCCAACATCCGCGAGACCGACGCCATCGCCCACGTGGTGCGCTGCTTCGAAGACGAGAACGTGATCCACGTCTCCAACAGTGTCGACCCCAAGCGTGACATCGAGATCATCGACCTGGAGCTGATCTTCGCCGACCTCGACAGCTGCGAGAAGCAACTGCAGAAGGTCGCCCGCAACGCCAAGGGCGGCGACAAGGAAGCGCTGGCGCAGAAGGCCATCCTCGAGAAGCTCATCCCCCACTTCACCGAAGGCAAGCCGGCGCGCAGCCTGATGAAGCACATGAGCGACGAGGAAAAGGCCGTGATCCGCGGCTTCCACCTGCTGACCAGCAAGCCGGTGATGTACATCGCCAACGTCGCCGAGGATGGCTTCGAGAACAACCCGCACCTGGACGTGGTCAAGGCCATCGCCGAGGAAGAAGGCGCGGTCGTGGTGCCGGTGTGCAACAAGATCGAAGCCGAGATCGCCGAGCTGGACGACGGCGAGGAGAAGGACATGTTCCTCGAGGCCCTGGGCCTGGAAGAGCCCGGCCTGAACCGCGTGATCCGCGCCGGCTACGCCCTGCTCAACCTGCAGACCTACTTCACCGCCGGGGTGAAGGAAGTCCGCGCCTGGACCGTCCGTGTCGGCGCCACCGCACCGCAAGCCGCCGCCGTGATCCACACCGACTTCGAGAAAGGCTTCATCCGCGCCGAAGTGGTGGCCTACGACGACTTCATCCAGTACAAGGGAGAAGGCGGTGCCAAGGAAGCCGGCAAGTGGCGCTTGGAAGGCAAGGACTACATCGTCAAGGATGGCGACGTGATGCACTTCCGTTTCAACGTCTAAGCGGCAGTCTTAACGAACTGAAAACCCCTTGAGGACAACGGTCCCAAGGGGTTTTTCTTTTCTGGCAAACCGCTTCGCCCGCGATCACTTCGCCCCGTTCAAGGTATTGAAGCTGGTCATCAGGTTACGGTAGTCCGGGATGTGGTTGGAGAACAGCGTGCCCAGCCCTTCGATGTCGTTGCGCCAGTCGCGGTGCAACTCGCAGGCCACGCCGAACCAGGTCATCAGCTGTGCCCCGGCAGCTTCCATGCGGCGCCAGGCCGAGTCACGGGTCAGTTCATTGAAGGTGCCGGAGGCGTCGGTGACGACGAATACTTCGAAGCCCTCCTCCAGGGCCGACAAAGCCGGGAAGGCCACGCACACCTCGGTCACCACGCCAGCGATGATCAGTTGCTTCTTGCCGGTCGCCTTCACCGCCTTGACGAAGTCCTCGTTGTCCCAGGCATTGATGTTGCCAGGACGGGCGATGTAGGGCGCATCGGGGAACTGCTCCTTGAGCTCGGGCACCAACGGGCCGTTGGGGCCGCTCTCGAAGCTGGTGGTGAGGATGGTCGGCAGCTTGAAGTACTTGGCCAGGTCCGACAGGGCCAGCACGTTGTTCTTGAACCGATCGGGTTCGATGTCCCGTACCAGAGAGAGCAGACCGGTCTGGTGATCGACCAGCAGAACGGCAGCATCATTCTTGTCCAGACGTTTGTATTGGAAGCCCATGGGGGTTCTCCTTGCTTGGTTTTCGGGGGGGGGAGGGCAGGTAAGTGCGGAGTCCAACAGCTCATTGTTGGTCACCACCGCCTGCGCTTTCATGTAGCTTTCGATCAACAGTTGCTAATGCGAGAACACGCGACGTACTGGGCGTGTGGCGCGGCTTCGTGGAACTCGGGGATCAGCGGGCCGTTGGGACGCTGCGGAACGGAGGCGGTGGTGATCAACGACCGTCTGGAACAGGCCGCTCTGCTGATCGATCAGCAACATCGCCGCCTGGCTGGGATCGATCCGGGGAACTTGGCCATTGAAGTTGGCGGCTTGGTTGAAAGTGCTCATCGTTCTCTCCTCGTTTCGAGAACCGGCCATCCTGGCCAATGCGGTAGGACCGCGGACCCACGAATCCAGCGTGGGGATTATCAGAGTAGGCAACGCCAGCCAGACGGGATGACCGTCAGTCGGCCGGAGCAGCTCGCAGCTCGGTGCGGTCGGTTGGCGAGGTGATTGGCTGATGGATCTTCTTCACCACCGACCTCCTGAACACGACGGAAGTAACGGTAGTGCCCTGGGCAGGGACTCGGTAGATCCAATATTCGGGCTTCAGCGTTCCATTTTGTGAACGCTTGATAGGGGATTGAGCAGGATAGGAGCGGAGTCGTCCAAATACAGGACAGTTAAGCAGTGCCTGGTAATCGTGGGGCTGCTTTGCAGCCCATCGCGGGCAAGCCCGCGCCCACAGAGACCGCGCGTTTCTTGAGATGGCCGACGCCGAACCTGTGGGAGCGGGCTTGCCCGCGATGGGCCGCAAAGCGGCCCCAGAACAGCGGCCTCAGGTACCGTCAGCCAAGCACCTTCCCGGCCACCTCATCGACCGCCGCCTTGGTGATCGCGACGATCCGCTCGGCATCGTCCTTGCCCAACACCAGCGGCGGCGCGAAGCCGAGGATATCGCCGTGGGGCATGGCCCGGGCGATCATGCCGCGCTCCAGGCACGCCGCCGACACCTGCGGCCCGACCTTCAGCGCCGGGTCGAACGCCGTGCGCGCCTCCCGGTCGGCCATGAACTCCACGGCACACAGCATGCCGTCCCCACGCACCTCGCCGACCAGCGGGTGCCCTTCGAAGGTCTCGCGCATGCGCTGGTTCAGGTACGCCCCCACCACCTCGGCATTGCCGGTCAGGTCCTCACGCTCGAGGATGTCCAGGTTGGCCAGGGCAGCGGCCGCGCAGATCGGGTGGCCGGAATAGGTCCAGCCATGGCCCATGGCCCCGTCCTTGCGCGAACCCTCCTCGATCACGTTCCACACCTTCTCGCCGACGATCACCGCCGACAGCGGCGCGTAGGCACTGGTCAGGCCCTTGGCGGTGGTGATCAGGTCGGGGCGGATGCCGTAGCGCTGGCTGCCCATCTTCGCGCCCAGGCGGCCGAAGGCGCACACCACCTCGTCGGCGATCAGCAGCACATCGTACTTGTCCAGCACTGCCTGGATCGCCGCCCAGTAGCCCTTGGGCGGGACGATGATGCCGCCGGTGCCCATCAGCGGCTCGCCGATGAAGGCGGCGACGGTGTCCGGGCCTTCGGCGAGGATCAGCTTCTCCAGCTCATCGGCGCAATAGCGCACGAAAGCCTGCTCGTCCATGCCGGCCGGCGCCTTGCGGTACCAGTGCGGGCACACCGTGTGCTTGACCCCTTCCACCGGCAGGTCGAAGTGCTGGTGAAAGCTGGGCAAGCCGGTGAGGCTGCCGGTCATGATGCCCGAGCCATGGTAGCCACGGTCGCGGGAGATGATCTTCTTCTTTTGCGGCCGTCCGAGGATGTTGTTGTAGTAGCGCACCAGCTTGACCTGGGTCTCGTTGGCGTCGGAGCCAGACAGGCCGTAGTAGACCTTCTTCATCCCCGCCGGCGCCCAGTCGATGATGCGGCTGGACAGCTCGATGATCGCCTCGGTCGAGTGCCCCACGTAGGTGTGGTAGTAGGCCAGCTCCTTGGCCTGCTTGTGGATAGCGTCGGCGACTTCGCTGCGACCGTAGCCGATGTTCACGCAGTACAGGCCAGCGAAGGCATCGATCAGCTCGCGGCCTTCGTGGTCGCGCAGGCGGATGCCCTCGGCGCCGGTGATGATCCGCCCCTTGAGCGCGCCACTGGCATGGTCGTGGGCGTGGGTCGAGGGGTGCATGAAGTGGGCACGGTCCTGCTCGAACAGTTGGCTGAATTCTTGGCTCATGGCAAACGCTCCTTAGAACTGACCTTGATGGTGCAAGCAAAAGTATTTGGTCTCGACGAAGGGCTCGAAGCCCTCGCTGCCGCCTTCACGCCCCAGGCCCGAGGCCTTCATGCCGCCGAACGGGATCGGATGGCCGGTGAACTTCACGCCGTTGACCGCGACCATGGCATGGTCCAGCCGGCGGATCAGCGGGTGGACCACATCCAGACGGTTGGAACAGATGTAGGCGGCCAGGCCGTACTCGGTGTCATTGGCCATTTCGATGGCCTGCTCCAGGGTGTCGAACGGCATCACCCCGGCGATGGGCGCGAAATTCTCTTCCTGGTAAATGCGCATCTGCGGCGTGACATCCGCCAACACGGTAGGTTGGTAGAACCAGCCCCCCAGGGCATGGGCTTCGCCGCCGACCAGGCGTCGGGCGCCGTGGGCGATGGCGTCCTCGACCCGCTCGGCCGTGGCATCGAAGGCGGCCTGGTGCATCAGCGGCCCGATGTCGACGTGGGTTTCCTCGCCATCGAGCATCGCCGGCCCGACCTTCAAGGCCCGTACCGCTTCGGCGAAGCGCGCCAGGAAGGCCTCGTACAACGGGCGCTGGACCATGATCCGGTTGGCCGCGCAGCAGTCCTGCCCCGAGGTCTGGAACTTGGCCGCGACCGCGACCTTCACCGCCAGCTCCAGGTCGGCATCGGCGCAGACGATGAACGGCGCGTTGCCTCCCAGCTCCAGGGCGACCTTCTTGACGTCGTGGGCAGCGGCCTGCAGCACCAGCTTGCCGACCCGGGTGGAGCCGGTGAAGCTGACCGAACGCACGCGCGGGTCGCGCACCAGGGTCTCCATGGCCATCTGCGGTTCGCCGATGACCACGTTGAACACACCGGCAGGCAAGCCCGCCTCTTCGGCCAACTGCGCCAGGGCCAGTGCCGAGAACGGTGTCTCGTGGGCTGGCTTGACCACCACGGTGCAGCCGGCGGCCAGTGCGGCAGCGGCCTTGCGGGTGATCATGGCGCTGGGGAAGTTCCACGGCGTGAGCAACGCGCAGACACCCACCGGCTCCTTCACGGTCCCCAGTTGGGCCCCAGGGATGTGACTGGGAATGGTCTGGCCATACAGGCGCCGCGCCTGCTCGGCGAACCAGGGGATGAAGCTGGCCGCATAGGCGATTTCGCCGCGCGCTTCGGCCAGTGGCTTGCCCTGCTCCCGACTGAGGATGCGCGCCAGCGCTTCCTGGTGCTCCAGGAGCAGTTCGCCCCAGCGCCGCAGCAAAGCTGCCCGCGCCTCCAGGCTTTGCTGGCGCCAAGGCACGAAGGCACGCTGCGCGGCATCCACCGCGGCGACGATCTGTTCATGCTCGAGCAACGGTACATGGTCGATGACCTGGCGGTTGGCCGGGTCGAGCACGGCGATGCTGTTGCCACTGTTGCTGTGCAGCCATTGGCCGTCGACGTGGCACAGGTTTCTGAACGGGTATTGGTGTGACATGAGCTGTTCTCCATACCTCTTGTAATGGCGCGGCCGAAGCCTGGTGCGCTACAGCACGTCCGCGATCACCGCCAGGGTGTCGCCGCATTGCACCAGGCCGGGGAAATGCCGGGCGGCCAGCAGGCCGCCGCGTCGAGCGCGGTATTCGATCGGGGCGCTGCCGGTGCGCTTGATGTCATGGACGCGGGCAATGACCTCGCCCTGGCTGACCGTGTCGCCAAGGTCGCGGCACATCTCCAGCAGGCCGTCGTGTTCGCTGGCGATGAAGCAGTCGCCGTCGGGCATGTCGAGCATGATCGACGCGCTGGCCTGGACCTCGCCTTCGAGGATGCCGGCATGCACCAGCAGGTTGTGCACGCCGCGCTCGGCCAAGGCCACGCTCTTGGCCGTGGAGGTGCCGCCGCCGCCCAGCTCGGTGGTGACAAACACCTTGCCCTGGGCCTCGGCCGCAGTGTCGTACATGGCCTGGGCGTCCTGCTCGAGCATGCGCATGCTGTACGGCGCCGAGAACGCCCGCATGCCCGCTTCGCAACGCGCCTGTTGGTCCTTGTCGGGCAGCACGTGGCAGGCCGCGAACGGCAGGAAGTCCAGGGTCCTGCCGCCGGAATGGATATCCAGGACGATATCGGCCAGCGGCAGCAGGGTGCGGCGGAAATAGTCGGCGATCTTTTCCGTCACGGTGCCGTCAGGCTTGCCCGGGAAGCTACGGTTGAGATTGCCCTTGTCGATCGGCGAGGTACGCCGACCGGCCTGGAACGCCGGGGTGTTCATGAAGGGCACGATGATCACCCGCCCGCTGACCTGCTCGGCCTGCAGCCGCTGCGCCAGCTTGCTCAGGGCCACCGGCCCCTCGTACTCATCGCCATGGTTGCCGCCGGTCAACAGGGCAGTCGGCCCGCTGCCGTGCTTCACCACGGTGATCGGAATCATCACTGCGCCCCAGGCCGAGTCGTCGCGCGAATACGGCAGCTTGAGAAAGCCGTGCTGCACACCGTCGCGCTCGAAGTCCACGGTGCTGCTGATCGGGTTCGTCGCTTGTGGGGCGCTGTCTGCAAATGCATTCATGGCTCAATCCTTCACGAACAGCTGGCGCGGCACGTTGCACAGGGTCTCGACCCCGGTCTCGGTGATCAGGATGCTTTCGGTGATTTCCAGGCCCCAGTCGTCCATCCACAGACCCGGCATGAAGTGGAAGGTCATGCCCGGTTGCAACACGCTGCTGTCGCTCGGGCGCAGGCTCATGGTGCGCTCGCCCCAGTCCGGCGGATAACTGATACCGATCGGGTAGCCGCAGCGGCTGTCCTTGTGGATGCCGAACTTCTCCAGCACACCGAAGAACGCCCGGGCGATGTCTCCCGTGGTGTTGCCAGGCCTTGCAGCCTCGAGCCCCGCGGCGATGCCCTCGACCACGGCCTTCTCGCCTTCGAGGAAGTGCGGCGGCGGCTTGCCCAGGTAGACCGTGCGCGACAGCGGGCAGTGGTAGCGCTTGTAGCAGCCGGCGATCTCGAAGAAGGTCCCCGCGCCGGTGACGAACGGCGAATCGTCCCAGGTCAGGTGCGGGGCGCTGGCGTCGGCGCCGGTCGGCAGCAACGGCACGATCGCCGGGTAGTCACCGCCGTGGCCGTCGACGCCGAGGATACCGCTGCTGTAGATCTCGGCCACCAGCTCGTTCTTGCGCACGCCCGGCTCGATGCGCTCGAGGATGCGCCCATGCATCTTCTCGACGATGCGCGCGGCGATGCGCATGTATTCGATTTCCTGGGGCGACTTCACCGCCCGCTGCCAGTTGACCAACCCGGCGGCATCGCTGAAGGTCGCCTGCGGCAGGTGCCGGCACAGGGCCTGGTAGGCCGCGGCGCTGAAGTAGTAGTTGTCCATCTCCACGCCGATGTTCAAGGCGCCCCAGCCCTTGGCCAGGATCACCTCCTGGCACAGGTAGTCCATCGGATGGCGCTCACGTGACTGCACGTAGATGTCCGGGTAGCCGACGATGTTGTCGTGGGCCATGAACACCGTGCGCTTGGCGCCATTGGCATCCTGGCCACGGCCGAACCAGATCGGCTCGCCATCGAGCGCCAGCAACACGCACTGGTGCACGTAGAACGACCAGCCGTCGTAGCCGGTCAGCCAGGCCATGTTCGACGGATCGGTGACCAGCAACAGCTCCAGGCCCTGCGCCTGCATGGCGGCGCGGGTCCGGGCCAGGCGCTGGGCGTACTCCTGCCGGCTGAACGGCAGGTTGACCACTGACTGAGACATTGCAATGCCCTCTGTTGAGTGGGGTTGGAAGATTCTTCAGCTGGCGAAGGCCAGGCCCTTGCCAGCGGCCAGCGCACGCTCGAAGGCCAGGTTGGCGATGGCGGTGTCCTGGGCGCCGGTGCCGGTCAGGTCGCACAGGGTGATCTGACCGGCACTGGTACGGCCCGGCTGCTGCCCGGCGATGACCTGGCCGAGTTCGCAGAAGGCGCCGTCGTCGTGGACCAGGCCGGCGCGCAAGGCATGGTGCAGCTCGCCCAGCACGCGGGTCTGGCCGAGGCGGTCGGCGACGTAGCGGTCGACCTCGGCCACCACCTGCGGGGCGATCTCGTTCTTGTGCTCGGCATCCGAGCCCATGGCGGTGATGTGCAGGCCGGGGTGCAGGTGATGAGGCTGGAGCAGCGGTTCGCGGCTGGGTGTGCAGGTGATGGCGATGTCCGCACCCTGCATGGCCTGGTCGATGCTGTCGCACACCAGCACCTGCAAGCCGCCATCGCGGCCGAGTTCATCGCCCAATGCCGCGGCCTTGGCCGAGTCGCGCGCCCACAGATGCACCCGCTCGATCGGCCGCACCAGGCGCAGCGCCTGCAACTGCAGGCGAGCTTGCTCGCCACTGCCGATCAGCGCCACGCAACGGCTGTCGTCACGGGCCAGCCAACGTGCCGCCACCGCGCCGGCCGCGGCGGTGCGCACGGCGGTGAGGTAGCCGTTGTCGAGCAACAGGGCATCCAGCAAGCCGGTGCGTGCCGACAACAGCATCATCATGCCGTTGAGGCTGGGCAGGCCGAGCTTGGGGTTGTCGAAGAAGCCGGGGCTGACCTTGATCGCGAAGCGCGCGATGCCCGGCAGGTAGGCGGTCTTCACGTCCACCTCGCCGTTGTGCTCGGGCACGTCCAGGCGCAGGATCGGCGGCATCGCCACCTGCGCCGTGGCCAGCAGGGCGAAGGCCTGCTCGATGGTATCGACCGCGGCGCGGTCGAGGCAGATGCAGTCACGCAGGTCGGCTTCGCTGAGCAAGGTGATGGCGGACATCGGAAAACCTCCAGTGAACGAAAAGAAAAGACCTCAGGCGTCGCCGCCGTTCATCACCCGCAAGTGCTGTGCGGTATCGACGTTGCGGCCGCTGACCACCACTACGATCGGTCCACGGGCCGGCACCAGGCCGTCGAGCAACGCGGCGATGCCCACCGCACCGGCGCCCTCGACCACCTGGCGCTCCTGGTGGTAGGCATGGCGCATGGCATTGGCGATCGAGGTTTCCGCCAGCAGGTGCACCTGGTCGAGCAGGCGCCGGGTCAGGGTGAAGGTGTGGCGGTTGTCCAGGCCGATACCGCCGCCGAGGGAGTCGGCCAGGGTCGGCAACTCCTCGACCTCGACCGGGCGGCCAGCCTGCAGGCTGGCGTGCATTGCCGCGCCACGGGTCATGCTGATGCCATGGGTGGTGATGGCCGGGTTGATGCTTTTCAGGGCCAGCGCCACGCCGGCGAACAAGCCGCCGCCGGACAGCGGCACGAGTACCTGGCCAACGTCGGGCAGTTGCTCGACGATCTCCAGGCCCAAGGTGCCCTGGCCGGCGATCACCGCCGGATCGTCGAAAGGCGGCACCAGCGCCGCGCCCTGCTCATGGGCATGCTGCAGGGCCGCGTGCTGGGCATCGTCCTGGGAGTGGCCGACGATGCACACCTCGGCGCCCAAGTCGCGGATCGCCTGGACCTTGTTGGCTGGTACCAGGTGCGAGAGATAGACGGTGGCGCGCACACCCAACTGCGACGCGGCGTAGGCCAGTGCCCGGCCATGGTTGCCGGTGGAGGCGGTGACCACGCCACGCGCCCGCAGGTCCGGGGCAAGGGCCGCGACTGCATTGCTGGCGCCGCGCAGCTTGAAACTGCCGGTGAGTTGCTGGGATTCGAGCTTCAGGTAGACCGGTGCGCCGGCGATGCGGCTCAGGCTCGGGGAGTGTTCCAACGGCGTGCGGCGCACGAGCCCCTGGATACGCTGGCGGGCAAGGTGGATATCGTGAAGCGAGAGCTCTGACATGACCGCGTCCCAACAAGTGGCCTGGTGTTGGGCGGAGTCTAAGAGCGGCAAATTGTCGTGATGAATGTACTAGGTCAATTTGCCGGACATTTTTTATTTTGCATCGCCTGTGCTGCCCCATTCGCGGGCAAGCCCGCTCCAGGGGTTGAGCCGATCACATGAAATGCGCATTGCACAAGCGTGTCATCCAGTTAGACGGCCCCCTGCTGCTCACAACTCATGAATCTGCGGATACTGCCCGAACAGTTCGCGCATGTCGGCCAACGCCTGGCGCATCTTGGCATCCGAACACTCGGCCCCCACGCACAGGCGTACCGCCCGCGGCCGTGGCGTGCCACGTACCAGGAATGGCTCCGGCGGCGTCACCGCGATCTGCCGGCGGCGCAAGGCCCGCACCAGGCTGTCGACCTCCCAGTGCGGCGGGATGTCCAACCAGGCCGCCAATGCCTGGACCGGGTTGCCCTGCAGGTAGTCGCCCAGGTACTCACGGACCATCGCCTGCCGCCCGGCAAGCAGCTTGCGCTGCAACTCCACCAACTGCGCGGCACGGCCATCGTTGATCCAGCGGGTGGCGATCTCCGCCACCAGCGGCGTGGCCATCCAGCTGTTGACCCGCAGGATACTCTCGGTACGCAGCGCCAGGCGCTTGGGCATCGCCAGGTAGCCGACCCGCAGCCCGGTGAGCACCGACTTGGTCATGCTGGTGCAGTAGAACGACAGCTCCGGGGCGTAGTGGCTGATCGGCCGGGCATGACGCCCGCCCAAGAGCGGGCCGTACACATCGTCCTCGATGATGTGCACGCCAAAACGCCGGGCGATTTCGGCGATCTCCCGGCGGCGGGCATCGGGCATCAGGCTGGTGGTCGGGTTGTTGAGGTTCGGCGTGCACACCAGCGCGGTGACCCGCTCGTTGCTGCAGATATCCTCGAAGTGCTCTGGGTCGATGCCATCGCGGTCCATCTCCAGGCCCTTGAGGGTGAACCCCAGCACCTGCGAGTTGCCGATGACGCCATGGTCGGTCAGGCCTTCGCACAGCACCACGTCGTCGGGGCCGGCCAGCGAGGCCAAGGCCAGGAAGATCGCATGTGCAGCGCCATTGGTGACCAGCACGTCGTCGCGCTCGACCGTCATGCCCAGCCCGGCCAACCAGCGCACCGCCGCCTCGCGATGGCTTTCGAAACCGGCGATGGGGCGGTAGGCGTGGATCCACGGCTGCTCGTCCTCCTGGCTGAGCTCGGCACAGGTCTCGCGCCAGATCCGCTCGTGCGCCTGGGTGTGCAGGATGCGGGTGATGGAGAAATCCACCAGGGTGCGCTCGGGCAGGTCGATGATGTCGTCCGCCACCCGGTCGCTCATGCGCCGACTGACGAAGCTGCCACGGCCAATCTCGCAGCGCACCAGGCCCTGGCGCTCCAGTTCCTTGTAGGCATTGGTCACGGTCTGCACGCTGATGCCCAAGGCATCGGCGACCTGCCGCTGCGGCGGCAGGCGCTGATCGTGCAGCAGCACGCCACGCTCGATCTCGCCGGTGATCGCCTGGACCAGGATCTTGTACTTGGACTCGCCAATGCGAGCCGCGTCGAGGGCTGTCTTCCAGTTTTCCATGGGGCATCGCTTCGCTGGCCGGGGTCAGGACACAGCATCGCTCGTGTGGGATCTTCGGGCAATTGTCCTAGTGCAATGCCATCGGCGCCGGAGCTTTTGTATGCTCCGGCCATGGTCGACGCCAGGCTGCCCCGGCAGCATCGAACAAGATCCCTGTCGACCGGTGCCGGAACGCTCGCGTCGTCGGTTGATCGAACGAAAAGCCACCGTGCATCCGCTGTTTTGCTCCACTGCCTCCTAACACAGAGCCGTCGGCGACGGTTTGATAACAAAACAGGAGATTCATTGATGAGCCAGCCTTCCCCCATCGTGCCATCCCCGTTCAAGCGCCTGCTGGTCACCTGTGCCGCCTTTGGCCTTGCCGCCAGCGCCCAGGCCGCCACCCTGGACACCATCAAGGAAAACAGCCGCATCCGCATCGGCTACGCCAACGAGACGCCCTTCGCCTTCACCGAGACCGATGGCCGGGTCACGGGCGAGTCGCCCGAGATCGCCAAGGTCATCTTCGAGAAGATGGGCATCAAGCAGGTCGATGGCGTGCTCACCGAATGGGGTTCGCTGATCCCTGGCCTGCGCGCAGGCCGCTTCGATGTCATCGCCGCCGGCATGTACATCACCCCAGCGCGCTGCAAGCAGGTGATCTTCACCGACCCGCAGTACGCCCTGCCCGACACCCTGCTGGTGGCCAAGGGCAATCCGAAGAACCTGCACAGCTATGCCGACGTCGCCGGCAACCCCGATGTCAAGCTGGCGATCATGGCCGGCACGGTCAACCTCGCCTACGCCCGCGACTCGGGGGTCAAGGACGCGCAGATCCTCCAGGTGCCGGATACCACCGCGCAATTGCAGGCGGTACGTGCCGGCCGCGCCGATGCCGCGGTGGGCACGCAACTGACCATGAAGGGCCTGGCCCGCAAAGGCGGCGAAAAGGTCGAGGCGATCAGCGACTTCACCGACGACCCGGCCCACACCGGTTACGGCGCCCTGGCCTTCCGTCCCGAAGACAAGGACCTGCGCGATGCGGTCAACGCCGAGCTCAAGCGCTGGCTAGGCAGCGAGGAGCACCTCAAGACCGTGGAGCCCTTCGGCTTCGACCGCTCCAACGTGACCGAGAAGACCGCTGCCGAGCTCTGTGCCCAGCAATGAATCGAGGTGGCATGGCACTTGCCATGCCGTTCCCTGCGTAGTCCGATTATTCAGGTCGAACCCATGGGTGAATTGATACCGTTGTTACTGCAAGGCGCCTGGATCACCATCCAGGTCACCTTCTTCGGCTCGCTGCTGGCCATCGTCGCCGCGATCCTCGCCGCCCTCGGCCGGCGCTCGTCCTGGCGGCCCCTGAGCTGGTTCTGCGTGGCCTACATCGAGCTGTTCCGCGGCACCTCGCTGCTGGTGCAGCTGTTCTGGCTGTTCTTCGTGCTGCCACTGCCGCCTTTCAATCTCGAAATGAGCTCCTACACCGTGGCGATCGTCGGCCTCGGGCTGCACATCGGTGCCTATGGCGCCGAAGTGATGCGCGGCGCCATCAGCTCGGTCGCCAAGGGCCAGTACGAAGCCTGCACAGCCCTCAACATGTCGTCGGCCACGCGCTTTCGCCGGATCATCCTGCCCCAGGCCCTGCTGGCGGCGATCGCGCCGGGCACCAACTTGTTGATCGAGCTGCTCAAGAACACCTCGCTGGTGTCGCTGATCACCCTGTCGGACCTGAGCTTCCGCGCCCGCCAGCTGGACCAGGCGACCTTCCAGACCCTGGAGATCTTCAGCCTCACCCTGCTGCTGTACTTCGTCCTGGCGCAGGTCATCAACTTCACCATGCGCGCCGTCGAACGACGCCTGGGCCGTGGTCGCCTGCGGGGGAGCCTGTCATGAACGTCTGGGACTGGAACTACGTCGCGCAGATCCTGCCCGACCTGCTGCAGGCTTCGCTCAAGACCCTGGGCATCACCCTGGTGGGCTTTCTGATCGCCATCGTCCTTGGCCTGTTCCTGGCCATCGGCCGGCGCAGCCGGCAGGTGTGGATCGCCTGGCCGGTGACTTTGGTGATCGAGTTCATCCGCAGCACGCCGCTGCTGATCCAGGTGTACTTCCTGTACTACGTGCTGCCCAACTACGGCGTGAACATGACTGCCATGCAGGCGGGCATCCTCGGCATCGGCCTGCACTATGCCTGCTACATCGCCGAGGTCTACCGTGGCGGGCTCGATGCCGTGCCGCGCAGCCAGTGGGAAGCGGTGGTGGCGCTGAATTTCGCGCCCTGGACAGCCTACCGCACGATCATCCTGCCCCAGGCGATCCGACCGATCCTGCCGCCGCTGGGCAACTACCTGATCGCCATGCTCAAGGACACCCCGGTGTTGTCGGCCATCACCGTGGTGGAAATCATGCAGCAGGCCAAGAACGTCGGTTCCGAGAGCTTCCGCTACCTGGAGCCGATCACCCTGGTCGGTCTGTTCTTCCTGGCCTTGAGCGTCGCTCTGGCCTATCTGGTTCGGCGCCTTGAAGTGCGCCTGGAGTTACGCTAATGATCGCGCCTGTCTCGAACCTCGCCACTGTCACCACCAGCCCCCTGCAGCGGGACCACGCCATGCCAGCACCGGCCATTGCCCAGCCAATCGTCAGCTTCCGCGACGTGACCAAGCGCTACGGCAGCTTCACCGTGCTCGATGGTCTCAACCTGGATATCGCCCCTGGAGAGAAGGTGGCGATCATCGGCCCCAGCGGCTCGGGCAAGTCGACCCTCCTGCGCGTGCTGATGACCCTGGAAGGCATCGACCAGGGCACGATCGAAGTCGACGGCGAATCGCTGACGCACATGCCCGGGCGCAACGGCGGCCTGGTCACGGCCAGTGAACGCCATGTGCGCAAGGTGCGCTCGAAGATCGGCATGGTGTTCCAGAGCTTCAACCTGTTCCCGCACATGAGCGCCCTGCAGAACGTTATCGAGGCGCCGGTGCAGGTGCTCGGCATCAAGCCCGCCGAGGCCCGCGAGCGGGCTGCCGAGTTGCTGGAGATGGTCGGCCTGGGCAACAAGTTCGATCACTACCCGTCGCAGCTTTCCGGCGGCCAGCAGCAACGCGTGGCGATCGCCCGGGCCCTGGCCATGCGGCCGAAGGTGATGCTGTTCGACGAAGTGACCTCGGCCCTGGACCCCGAGCTGTGCGGCGAGGTGCTCAACGTGATCCGCCGGCTCGGCAGCGAGCACAACCTGACCATGCTCATGGTCACCCACCAGATGGGCTTCGCCCGCGAGTTCGCCGACCGGGTGTGCTTCTTCTACAAAGGCCAGATCCACGAGCAGGGCACGCCAGCGCAGGTGTACGAGAATCCCCAGCAGGAGCGGACCCGGGCGTTTCTCAGTGCGGTACGGGAAGCGAACTGACCGGGACGTGGGGCTGCATTGCTACACACAGCTTAAGAGGCTGGCACTGAGGCTTGCCCCACGAGTTTGCCCTTTATAGGCGCCGAATCACGTGATGACTCGTCGATACTGCTGCCTGGGGCTACGGGGCGATGCGGGATCGGTCATTTCGATCAAGCCTGCCGCAAGGGCAGGCTTGAGGTAGTTCTTGTTGAACGTCGGACGATGCGAAAGCCCCAAGCGTTGCATGAGCTCGTTGGCCTTCAACGCCACACCGGGTTGTAACTGCTGGATCAGACGCGCTACTTGATCGCTTACTTGATCGCTTTCATGGGCCTCGACCAGCGCTTGGCGTAACGCTTGCAACATGAACTCCACGAACGGGGTCGCCTCGGCCGCCTGATCAGCTGCCGCGAGCGCGCTGTAGTAAGCATCCTGTTGCGCACATATCACTGTTTCCACCGGTAGGTATGCCAGCACCGGACGCCAACGACTAAGGATCAAGGTCTGCCATAATCGTCCCATGCGTCCATTTCCGTCGGCGAACGGATGAATGAACTCGAATTCGTACTGAAACACACAGCTGGCAATCAAGGGGTGCCAGTCGCTTTGCCCGAGCCAATGAAGAAGGTCTTGTATCAGCATCGCCACACGACTGGCCGGTGGCGCCATATGCAGCAGGCGCGCTCCGCGATAGATGCCTACTCCGCCCTGACGGAAATGCCCGGCATCCTCGATCAGGCCACTCATCAGCAAGCCATGAGCAGCCAGCAGATCGGCCTGGCGATCTGGCCGCCACGTGGACATCGCATCATAGGCGGCGAACGAATTCCGCACCTCCTGGATCTCACGTGGCAGCCCCAGTACCTGCTTGCCATCCAGTAACGCCGTCACCTGCTCCACACTCAGCGTGTTGTTCTCTATGGCCAGCGATGCCTGGATGGTGCGTATACGGTTGCCTCGTCGCAGTTGTGGCGTAAGCACGTCATCACGAGACGCCGCCAACAGCCCCACATGTTCGCTGATCTCTGCAACCAGCCCCAGCATGCGTGGTGTCAAGGTCAACGGCGGCAGGTAGTTACTCATGCATGCAGTTCCATAAGCGTGGGATGCCTGACAATAACGGGACGCAGATAGGGTATGCCAACGACTGCTACCCAACGATTGCCGTCACCTTATCCACTGGCATAGCCGGGGTAAAGGCGAGCGCATTGGTTCACGAATTCCTGAACTGATTATTTGCCTCCAGCGATTTTTCCCAACGGCAACCCTCACCAGAATCGCCTCACCAACAATCACAATAATCATGAGGCCACGCCCGTGGACCAGACCCTCCAGGTACGCCAGGCTGCCGCCGACCTCGTCGCCGCCTTCGCCAGCAACGATACCGCCCGCTACTTCGCCTGCTTCAGCGAAGACGCCACCTTCCTCTTCCACAGCCTGCCGCAACCGCTGCTATCGCGCCGTGCCTATGAAACCTTATGGGCGCAGTGGCAGGCCGAGGGCCTCACCGTGCTCGAATGCCGCTCCGACAATGCCCATGTCAGCCTGCAAGGCGAGGTGGCGGTGTTCATGCACGACGTGGCCACGCGCATCCGCATCGCTGGCCAGGAACACCAACTGGCCGAGCGCGAGACCATCGTCCTGCGCCGCCACGGCGAACGCTGGCTGGCCTGCCACGAGCATTTGTCGGTCGCCTCCTAGCTGACGTTTTCCGCGGCCTTGCCGCACTGCCAACGCAACCACAAGAGGGTCCGCGCCCCGGCGCCGACCTACAACAACCGCGCTGGAGCCTTGCCATGAGCCACTCGACCGGTATCGAGACCAACGGCGTCGAACAGATCCCCGACGATCAACGCGACGCCTCCCCACTGGACCTGTTCCGCCTGATCTTCGGCGGGGCCAACACCTTCGCCACGGCCGTGCTCGGCAGCTTCCCAGTATTGTTCGGCCTGTCGTTCCAGGCCGGGGCCTGGGCGATCCTGCTCGGCGTCGGCATCGGCGCACTGATCCTCGCCCCCATGGGCCTGTTCGGCGCACTCAACGGCACCAACAACGCAGTATCGTCCGGTGCGCACTTCGGCGTGCACGGGCGTATCGTCGGGTCGTTCCTGTCGCTGCTCACCGCCGTGGCGTTCTTCTCCCTCTCCGTGTGGAGCTCCGGCGATGCCCTGGTGGGCGGCGCCAAGCGCCTGGCCGGGCTGCCGGAAACCGACCTGACCCTGGGCCTGGCTTACGGTCTGTTCGCGGTACTGGTGCTGGTGGTGTGCATCTTCGGTTTCCGCTTCATGCTCTGGGTGAACAAGATCGCCGTGTGGGCCTCGAGCCTGCTGTTCCTGCTCGGCATCGTCGCCTTCGCCGGCCCTTTCGACATGGGCTTCGCCGGCAGCGTCAGCCTCGGCCAGGCCGGTTTCTGGGCGGCGTTCGTCGGCGCGGCGATCCTGGCCATGAGCAATCCGGTGTCGTTCGGCGCCTTCCTTGGCGACTGGTCGCGCTACATCCCCCGCGAAACGCCCAAGGCACGCATCATGCTGGCGGTGATCGCTGCCCAGGCCGCGACGCTGATCCCCTTCCTGTTCGGCCTGTGCACGGCCACCTTGGTGGCCAGCCAGGCCCCCGACTACATCGCCGCCAACAATTATGTCGGCGGCCTGCTGGCGATCTCTCCGAGCTGGTTCTTCCTGCCGGTTTGCCTGATCGCGGTGATCGGCGGCATGTCCACCGGTACCACGGCGCTGTACGGCACCGGGCTGGACATGTCCAGCGTGTTCCCCCGCCTGCTCAGCCGCGCCGGTGCCACCCTGCTGATCGGCGTGGCGGCGATCGCCTTCATTTTCATCGGCCGCTTCACCTTCAACCTGGTGCAGAGCGTGTCCACCTTCGCCGTGCTGATCATCACCTGCACCAGCCCCTGGATGGTGATCATGATCATCGGCCTGGTCACCCGCCGTGGCTTCTACCATGCCGACGACCTGCAGGTGTTCACCCGCGGCCAACGCGGCGGCCATTACTGGTTCCACCACGGTTGGAACTGGCGCGGCATGGGCGCCTGGGTCCCCAGCGCGGCGGTGGGCCTGTGCTTCGTCAACCTGCCAGGGCAGTTCGTCGGCCCGCTCGGCGCGCTTGCCGGCGGCATCGACCTGAGCCTGCCGGTCACACTGGGCCTGGCTGGCGTGCTGTACCTGGCCCTGCTCAACCTGTTCCCTGAACCCGCCGGCGTCTATGGCCCGAATGGACCGCGCTGGGTGCGTTGCAAACATGCACCGTCGACGCCTGTGACCACCGCCGAAATGGCCTGACTGGAATCCGACCATGACCACACCTCACTACATCGACGGCCGCTGGGTCGAAGGCCAGGGCAACGATTGCCTCACCGTGCATGACCCATCGTTTGGCCAACCGTTCGCCGAGCTGATGTCGGCGAGCACCGCCCAGGTCGACCAGGCCGTGGTGGCGGCGCGCCGTGCCCTGGCGTCCTGGAAGAACGTCGCCGCCAGCGAGCGTGCCCGCTACCTGCGTGGCTTCGCCGAGCAGTTGGGCCAGCGCCGCGAAGCGCTGATCGCCCTGCAGATTCGCAACAACGGCAAGCCACGCCACGAAGCCGAGATCGACCTGGACGACGCCGTGGCCACCTTCGGCTACTACGCCGACCTTGCCGAACGACTGCCGCAAAAGAACCGCGACGTCCCCCTCGCCGCCCCGGGCTTCACCGCCCGCACGCGCCTGGAGCCGGTCGGCGTGGTCGGCTTGATCGTGCCGTGGAACTTCCCCTTGGTGACCAGCGCCTGGAAACTCGCCCCGGCCCTGGCCGCCGGCTGCACCGTGGTGCTCAAGCCGTCGGAGATCACCCCGCTGATCGAGCAGGCCTACGGCCAGATCGCCGATACGCTGGGCCTGCCCGCCGGCGTGCTCAACATCGTCAACGGCAAGGCCGAGACCGGCGCGGCATTGAGCAACCACAACGGCCTGGACAAGCTGTCGTTCACCGGCAGCAACGGCGTCGGCAGCCAGGTCATGCGCGCCGCCGCAGCCCAATGCCGCCCGGTGACCTTGGAGTTGGGCGGCAAGTCCGCGATCGTGGTGTTCGACGACTGCGACCCGGACCAGGCCGTGGAATGGATCGTCGCCGGCATCACCTGGAACGCTGGGCAGATGTGCTCGGCCACCTCGCGGCTGCTGGTGCAGGACGGCATCGCCGACACCCTGCTGCCACGCCTGCAAGCGGCCCTGGAACGGATGCGGGTCGGCAACCCACAGGCCGAGGACGTGGCGATGGGGCCGTTGACCAGCCAGGCGCAATGGCTGAAGGTCGCCGGCTACTTCGCCACCGCCCGCGAGGAAGGCTTGCGCTGCCTCGCCGGCGGCCAGGTGCTGGACCGCGAAGGCTGGTTCGTTAGCCCGACGCTGTACGTGGACGTGCCCGAGAACAGCCGCCTGTGGGTCGAGGAAATCTTCGGCCCGGTGCTGTGTGCCCGGCGCTTTGCCACCGAGGCGCAGGCCATCGCCCAGGCCAACGACAGCCGCTTCGGCCTGGTCGCCACCGTCTGCAGCGCCGACCTCGAACGCGCCGAGCGCGTGGCCGATGCGCTGGAAGTCGGCCATGTGTGGATCAACTCGGTGCAGGCGGTGTTCGTCGAGACTTCGTGGGGCGGCACCAAGGGCAGCGGCATCGGCCGTGAACTCGGGCCCTGGGGGTTGTCGGCGTATCAGTCGGTGAAGCATGTGACGCGCTGTCTTGGCTGATCGCTGACACGACGCCCCCCTTGTCGACAGTTGTCGCGAGGGGCTTTTACGTTACGCTCAGCGGGTATTCCCCCGCGAAAGCGACAGTACCGTCACCACAAAAGCCTGGTGTTCCAGGTGACTTTTACCCACCGTCGGAAAGTCCCACCCCTGGTAGCCCCAACAACCACAACACCAGGCCAGACCTCCCATGCACCCGCAACGCACCACCCTGCACAACGAACTGCACGCCCGCCCGTCGCTGTATTTCGACGAGCCGGCCCATGTCCATCACCTGGCCCTGCTGGGCGACGATGCCGCCTGCCAGGCCCTGTTGCAGCGCTGCTGCCCGGGCGCCTTCGACAGCGAGGCGGTCCAAGGCATCACCCGGCTGGACGGTCATCCGTTCAAGTGGGAGCGCCATGCCGAGTTCTTCACCCTGACCCTGGTCGTACCCTGCGCCACCCATGATGCGAGCTGGCAGTCCTTGCCCCAGGTGCTCGCCGAGGCCATCGCGCCGCAGGCGGCACAGGTGATCAACGCGGTACAGGTGCTGGTACGCGGCGAGCAGGACCTGGACCTGACCCGCTACGGCTTCAAGGACCCCTGCGGCTCCTGCGTCGGCGGTGGCGACGCGGTGGTGTGGAGCGACTTTCGCCTGACCGACGATGGCACCAACCGCCTGTTGTTCGTCAACCGGCGGCTCAATGCCTACCGCCAGGGCCGGATGATCCGTCGCCTGCTGGAAATCGAGACCTACCGCATGATGGCCTCGCTGACCCTGACCGACGCCAAGGCCCTCGGCCAGGAGCTGGACGCCTTCGACAGGACCCTGGTCAGCCTCTCCGAACGCAGCGCCAGCGTCGCCGGCCATGACTCCAAGGCCCTGCTCGAAGCCATCGCCCACCTCTCGCGGCAGGTGGTCAGCCGCACCGTGAAGACCCGCCACCGCTTCGGCGCCACCCAGGCCTATGCGCAACTGGTGTTCGAGCGCCTGGGTGAATTGCGCGAAACCCACGTGGGCGACTGCCAGCGCCTGGGGGTGTTCATCGAGCGGCGTTTCAAGCCGACCGTGCGCTACTGCGCCGCCACCGAACAGCGCCTCGAGCAGCTGGCCAAGAACGTGGCCAACCTGGGCGACCTGCTGCAGGCGCGGGTGCAGGTGGAGATGGAAGAGCAGAATGCCGAGATCCTGCGCAGCCTCAATGCCCGGGCCGATGCCCAGGTGAAGATCCAGCGGGCGGTCGAGGGGCTGTCGATCATCGCCATCACCTACTACCTGCTGAGCCTGTTCAAGCTGCTGTATGGCGGGCTGAATGTACTGGGAGCGGGGCTGACGGCGCGCGAAGCGCTGCTGGGGATGGCGCCGGTGGTGGCGCTGGTGCTGCTGGTGATCCTGCGGCGGATCAGGCAGGCCAAGCAGCATTGAGGATGGCGGGGCTGCATATGCGGACCATCACCGGCAAGCTCATAGAACAAACGCTAACTCATTGATTTAGCAGGGACCTGTGGGGGCTTGTCCGGGACACCGCATGTCTCGGACGAGACCAAAGGCGCGGCCTTGAGCTAGGCCCCAGGGATCAATCGGCGTATCAGTCGGCAAACATATAACACGCTGTCCAGGCTGATCCCTGACACGGCGAAAGCCCCTTGTCGGCTGTGGTCGCGAGGGGGGGTTGCTACCGCAGGTTCGCCAGCTAGTGTCCATGAAATCTATACAATCCTACCGCGGTGCAGAGTAGGACAAGCCCACTCAGCATGATCACCTCCCCAGCAAGCAGACGCCGCTTGAGGTCTGCGGGAAAACAACGTAATTCATGCGCATCAAGCTCCCCTCGCCTGATATGCCTTCCAGGCCATGCCAAAACCCCGCTGATCATGCCCAACAAAATCCATCGAGAACCAAAGGCAGTAGTACCCCAAATACCCTTCTGGAGCTCCAGCCAACTGCTGCTGCGTAAGGCTGCCATGGCTCTCTCGAAATCACTCCCCCAAGCGAATCTGGCGATCATGGCCATTCCAATCAAAAAGCTGATAGCTGGTACTAAAAGTACGATCATCTGATAGCTCACCGGCCAATTGCGCGGATTGGGGATCAATGTGGCATCCATTCGTAAATGACCTCCCCTGCAGTCTCTCCAATCTCGTTACCTAGCGTTCCCCCACAAACGAAGCACCGCCCCCAGTGGCCAAACCACAAACCGCACGTCCATAAATACCGAAAACCACGCATATCGCGCTCACTGCTTTACCACCGAAAAATCCACCTGCGGCGCCGCCCGCCAACCCTCCAGAAAAGCTCCCAGTCTCGGTGAACCGAATCCCCCTGCCAGGCACGCCTCCTGCACTTTCAAATAGGACGAAGTTGTCCCCAACCCAATCGCCACATACCCACCACATTTCAAATACCACGCCGTCTTCGCCACTTCTTCCAAATGCGTCGCATACCCCAGCCTTAAGGCCACGGGCCAGTCACTGAGATCAATCATATGGATCTCTGTATCAGCACAACATCATACTCGGGATACTGTACGCGTCACCTCGAAGTGAATCATATTCGAAAGCTATATTTTTCCAAGCTTGATCAGCGCGCCCCCAAGATCAGCCATCCCGCACCGAGAAATTCCATATAGAACGCCCATTTCAGACGCCGTTTAAAAAGGGTGGAAAGTTCCGATTACCCTCCCGATCTAGCCACCCCTGCCGAAGTGCCAATTTCGGCCATAGTGCACCAACTAACATAGCACTCACAATAAAAACTCTCGACTTCAGTGTTAAGGTACTCCACGTTCTTATTTCTTCATGAAGTCCTTTACTTCGCTGGAAGGACGCGCACATCACATCGAAATGACGTGTACTCGCAATGTACCCGAAGACTCCCAGCCCTGAAAGCAAGAGCAGAAGCGGAGCCAGCAAAAAGCAAGCTTGAAAACTACTGGCCAATTGGAAGGATCAATCAAGGAGCGCCTCATAAGTCAGTTCACCCACCCCGGCGTTTCAAAGGTTTTCATACAGAGCCTAACGCCCAACTGCCTGGATCAATCCAATAATCCACAAATCAGCTCACCCATTCACACCCAGCATTCGCCACCTTTGCTGAGAGAAAAACCATATGCATTTCCACATAACGGAGTCCAAACTCATCCTGCAAGGCAAGGAACCAGACTACCATTAGCGAGCGAAGTCATAAGACACCCCACCCCAAAATTCCGTACACGATCGCTGACCATGTCAGACCTAAAGCCAAAAGCCAAAATGCGACTTTAACCCTACGTCTCAGATAGGAAGGGAATTGCTTATTGTCCTCCGGATCAAGCAATCCTCTGCGCATTCCCCATTCTGGCCATATGAGCATCATGCTTGAGCCCGCAACCGCCAAACTTCGAAGTTCCAGACTCAACGCGCTCGAAGCCCTAACGTCCTCTAGAAAACCTTTACTATTTCTCAGCGAGGCGCACATCACGTCAAAATGACGCGTTCCGGCGATATGAGCGAGAACTGAAAGGCCTCCCACACACAACACCATCGGTCCAAGCAATACAGCCAGC
Source organism: Pseudomonas sp. I2 (assembly GCF_040984075.1). Classification (NCBI taxonomy): domain Bacteria; kingdom Pseudomonadati; phylum Pseudomonadota; class Gammaproteobacteria; order Pseudomonadales; family Pseudomonadaceae; genus Pseudomonas; species Pseudomonas sp. I2. The sequence goes on along the minus strand of NZ_JBCGFQ010000052.1, from coordinate 467 downwards.
TTGACATATAGCATTCAACCCACCAGATCAGTCATAAAGATTTTCATAAACGACTTCCCCTGTAGCCCCGCCCACTCTTTCCATCATTAAGCCTCCAGAGAGGGAGCCGCCACCAACTAATGCAATCCCGCAGATGGCTCTTCCCCAGGGCCCAAACGTACATACAGCGCTGATCGCAGCCTTCCCAAACGCGGCACCTGCCATACCACCCACCAACCCTCCAGAAAAGCTCCCAGTCTCGGTGAACCGAATTCTCCTGCATTCCTCCGTCTCCCCTGCCCTACAAACCTCCTGCACTTTCAAGTAGGACGAAGTTGCCCCCAATCCAATAGCCACATACCCACCATATTTCAAATACCGCGCCGTCTTCGCCACTTCTTCCAAATGCGTCGCATACCCCGGTATCTGCCCCGGCCCACCGGCCTTTTTCCAGTGATGCACCACACGCTTGGACGAAATCCCAAGAT
>NZ_JBCGFQ010000051.1:0-38235 GCF_040984075.1 Pseudomonas sp. I2 | reverse complement strand
CTCCAGGACCCGCCCCATGACCCACAGCGCGCAGCACGCCGCCTCCTATTACGCCGCCAGCAGCGCGCCACAGCCCGATTACCCTGCCCTGCAAGGCGAACACAGCGCTGACGTGTGCATCGTCGGCGGCGGCTACTCAGGCCTGAACACCGCCATCGAACTGGCCGAACGCGGCCTCTCGGTGATCCTCCTGGAAGCCCGCAAGATCGGCTGGGGCGCCAGCGGGCGCAACGGCGGGCAACTGATCCGTGGCGTCGGCCACGGCCTGGAGCAATTCCTGCCGATCATCGGCGAGCAAGGCGTGCGCAGCATGAAGCTGATGGGCCTGGAGGCCGTGGACATCGTCCGCGAGCGCATCGAGCGTCACGCCATCGCCTGCGACCTGACCTGGGGCTACTGCGACCTGGCCAACAAGCCTCGCGAGCTGGAAGGCTTCGCCGAGGACGCCGAAGAGCTGCGCAGCCTGGGCTATCGCCATGAACTGCGCCTGGTTCCACAGAGCGACATCCACAGCGTGGTCGGCTCCGACCGCTACGTCGGCGGGCTGGTCGACATGGGCTCGGGGCACCTGCACCCGCTCAACCTGGCCCTGGGCGAAGCGCAAGCCGCCACCCGGCTGGGGGTGAAACTGCACGAAATGTCGGAAGTGACCCGCATCGACTACGGCCCGCAGGTACAGGTCCACACCGCCAAGGGGCGGGTCCGCGCCAGCACCCTGGTACTGTGCTGCAACGCCTACCACAACGACCTCAACCGCGAACTGGGCGGCAAGGTGCTGCCCGCCGGCAGCTACGTCATCGCCACCGAGCCACTGGGCGAGGAACGCGCGCGCCAACTGCTGCCACAGAACATGGCGGTGTGCGACCAACGCGTGGCCCTGGACTACTACCGCCTGTCCGCCGACCATCGCCTGCTGTTCGGCGGCGCCTGCCACTACTCCGGGCGCGACCCGCAGGACATCGCCGCCTACATGCGTCCGAAGATGCTCAAGGTGTTCCCGCACCTGGCCGATGTGCGCATCGACTACCAGTGGGGCGGCATGATCGGCATCGGCGCCAACCGCCTGCCGCAGATCGGCCGCCTGGCCAGCCAGCCCAATGTCTACTATGCCCAGGCCTATTCCGGCCATGGCGTGAACGCCACCCACCTGGCCGGGCGCTTGCTCGGCGAAGCCATCAGCGGCCAGCAGAGCGGGCGCTTCGACCTGTTCGCCCAGGTCCCGCATATCACCTTCCCCGGCGGCAGGCTGCTGCGCTCGCCACTGCTGGCTTTGGGCATGCTGTGGCATCGCCTCAAGGAGCTGGTCTAATCCCGCCAGAAGGGTTTGCGCCCTTCCTCCCGGGCCTGCTGCCAGCTCAAGCCGATATCCCGCAACTGGCCATCATCCAGCTGCAGCAGGGCCCTGCGGGTGCGCCAGCGGTGCATCATCAACCCCCAGCGGCCCAGGCCGGCCGGGGCCGCGTGGACCTTGGGGCGTTGGCCGTCCGCCAACGCCTTGGCCAACAGTTGCAAACGTACGTCGCTCAAACCGCCCATCACTGCGTTCTCCTGATCTGATCGAGCCATGGAGAAAGCATGCGGGTTTGTACCCCCGGCAATACAGATTCAATACAGCTTTATTATTTCCATACAGAATTGGCAGAAGGCCTGCTGAATGCTGTATTTTCGCCCGATCTGTACTGGTCTTAGCTCGCACCACGGGCAGGAGTATGCCGTGACCCTCTACGTCAACCTCGCCGAGCTGCTCGGCGCCCGTATCGAACAAGGCCTGTACCGCCCCGGCCAGCGCCTGCCCTCGGTCCGTGCCCTGAGCCTCGAGCACGGTGTCAGCCTGAGCACCGTGCAGCAGGCCTATCGCCTGCTGGAGGACAACGGCCTGGTCTCGCCGCGCCCCAAGTCAGGCTATTTCGTCGCCGAAGACCGCAGCCTCCCTGCCCTGCCCGCGGTCAGCCGGCCGGCCCAGCGGCCCGTGGACATCTCCCAGTGGGAACAGGTGCTGGAACTGGTGCGCAGCACCCCACGCGCCGACGTGGTCCAGCTCGGCCGCGGCATGCCCGACATCGACAGCCCGAGCCTCAAGCCTCTGTTGCGCAGCCTCGCCCAGCTCAGCCGACGCCAGGACATGCCCGGCCTGTACTACGACAACATCCACGGCAACCTGGCCCTGCGCGAACAGATCGCCCGCTTGATGCTCGACTCCGGCTGCCGCCTGGGCCCGGCCGACCTGGTGGTGACCACCGGCTGCCACGAGGCGCTGTCCACCAGCATCCGCGCGGTGTGCCAGCCCGGCGACATCGTCGCGGTCGACTCGCCGAGCTTCCATGGCGCCATGCAGACCCTCAAGGGCCTGGGCATGAAGGCCCTGGAGATCCCCACCGACCCGCTCACCGGCATCAGCCTCGAAGCCCTCGAACTGGCCCTGGAGCAGTGGCCGATCAAGCTCATCCAGATCACGCCCAGCTGCAACAACCCGCTCGGCTACATCATGCCCGAGGCGCGCAAGAAGGCCCTGTTGACGCTGGCCCAGCGCTACGACGTGGCGATCCTCGAGGACGATGTCTACGGCGACCTGGCCTACACCTATCCGCGCCCACGGACCATCAAATCGTTCGACGAAGACGGCCGCGTGCTGCTGTGCAGTTCGTTCTCCAAGACCCTGGCCCCAGGCCTGCGGGTCGGCTGGGTCGCCCCTGGGCGCTACCTGGAGCGGGTGCTGCACATGAAGTACATCAGCACCGGCAGCACCGCCAGCCAGCCACAGTTGGCCATCGCCGACTTCATCGCCGCCGGCCACTACCACCCGCACGTGCGCCGCATGCGCAGCCAGTACCAGCGTGGTCGCGACCTGATGAGCGACTGGGTGACCCGCTACTTCCCGCCCGGCACCCGTGCCAGCCGGCCCCAGGGCGGCTTCATGCTGTGGGTGGAATTGCCGGAAAGTTTCGATACGCTGCGCCTGAATCGCGCTTTACTGGAGCAAGGCGTGCAGGTCGCCGTCGGCAGCATCTTCTCGGCGTCGGGCAAGTTCCGCCATTGCCTGCGCATGAACTTCGCCGCCCGGCCGACGCCACAGATCGAGGCGGCCGTGCGCAAGGTGGGCGAAACCGCCCTTCGTCTACTGGATGCGGATGCGCACGCAGGGTAACTTTGCGCCGCCCTCCACGGTCCATATCGATAGGCCTTTGCTGTACAGGACGATCCTCCCTTGAGACTCCAGCGAGCTCTGCCTCTCTTGCTGGCGCTGCTGCTCGGCCTTGCGGGCTGTGCCAGTGTCGGCACTTCCCACGACGTCAGCCACGCCCTGCCGGCCAGCGAGTCCGCCTTCGGCCGCTCGGTGCTGCGCCAGGCGGCCCCCTACGAAGGGCGCTCGGGCTTTCGCCTGCTGCCCAACAGCAACGAAGCCTTCCGCGCCCGTGCCGAACTGATCTGCAACGCCCAGGCCAGCATCGACCTGCAGTACTACATCGTCCATGACGGCCTGAGCACCCGCGCCCTGGTTCACGAGTTGCTGCGCGCCGCAGACCGTGGCGTGCGCGTGCGCATCCTGCTCGACGACACCACCAGCGACGGTCTCGACAGCCTGATGGGCACCCTCGCCGCCCACCCGAACATCCATATCCGCGTGTTCAACCCACTGCACCTGGGGCGCAGTACCGGCGTCACCCGCGCGGTGGGCCGGTTGTTCAACCTGTCGCGCCAGCACCGGCGCATGCACAACAAGCTGTTCCTGGTGGACAACAGCATGGCCATCGTCGGCGGTCGTAACCTGGGCGACGAGTACTTCGACGCCGAGCCCAACCTGAACTTCACCGACATCGACCTGCTCGGCGTCGGGCCTGTGGCCGAACAGCTCGGGCACAGCTTCGACCAGTACTGGAACAGTGCCCTGAGCCGCCCGATCGGCGACTTTCTCTGGCGCCAGCCAAACGCCAGCGACCTGCGCACCAGCCGCCAGCGCCTGGAGATTTCCCTGGCCGAGGCGCGGATCCAGCACAAGGCGCTGTATGACCGGCTGATGGCCTACCAGGCCCGGCCACGCCTGGACGTCTGGCGCAACGAGCTGATCTGGGCCCACAGCCAGGCCCTGTGGGACGCGCCGAGCAAGGTACTGGCCCAGGACGAGCCGGACCCACAGTTGCTGATGACCCAGCAACTGGCACCGGATCTGAAAAACGTCCGTCACGAGCTGATCCTGGTGTCGGCCTACTTCGTACCAGGCGAGTCAGGCCTGCTGTACCTGACCAGCCAGGCCGATGCCGGCATCTCGGTGAAGTTGCTGACCAACTCGCTGGAGGCCACCGACGTGCCGGCGGTGCACGGTGGCTACGCGCCCTACCGCCGCGCCTTGCTCGAACATGGCGTACAGCTTTACGAACTGCGCCGCCAGCCTGGCGACCCCAGCGCCAACCGCGGCCTGAGCTTCCACGGTAGCTCCGACTCCAGCCTGCACAGCAAGGCGATCGTCTTCGACCGACGCAAGACCTTCATCGGCTCGTTCAACTTCGATCCACGTTCGGTGCTGTGGAACACCGAGGTCGGCGTGCTGGTGGACAGCCCGGAGCTGGCCGAGTACACGCGGGAACTGGCGGTGCAGGGGATGGCACCGGCGCTGAGCTACCAACCCAGGCTAGTGGGCGGAAAGATCGTGTGGGTGACCGAGGACGATGGTCAGCGCCGTATGCTGACCTCCGAACCGGGTGGGATGTGGCGGCGCTTCAATGCCTGGATCAGCAAGGCAGTGGGGCTGGAGAAGATGCTCTAGCCCAAGCGTGACGTGTGTAGCCCCATTCGCGGGCAAGCCCGCGAATGGGCTGCAGGGCAGCCGCCCCTGGCGCAATCAGACCGAAGCCGGCTCGAAGGCATCCCGCCGCCGGGTCAGCAATACCAACCCCGCCGCCCCTGCCGCCATCAGCAACGGCAGCGCATGCCCGCTGATCCACTGGCTGCCGGCACCGGCCAGCAATGGCCCGACCAGGCAGCCAATCCCCCACAACTGCGCCACGTGGGCATTGGCCCGCACCAGCGCATCATCCCGATAACGCTCGCCGATCAACACCAGCGACAGGGTGAACAGCCCCCCGGCACTGGCCCCGAACAGCACCCACAGCGGCCAGATCGCCGGCGTATGCAGCAACAACGGAATGGCCAGGCTGGACACCAGCAGCGTCAGGGCGCAACCGCTGAACAGGGTGCGTCGCGACATGCGGTCGGCCAGGGCACCGATCGGCAATTGCAGCACGGCGTCCCCCACCACCACGGTACTGACCATGAACAGCGCCAGCTCGGCGGTGAACCCCTGCTGCAGGCAGTACACTGGCAGCAAGGTCAGGATCATCGCCTCGAACGCCGCGAACAGGGCAATGGCCCAGGCGATCACCGGCAGGCGCCGGCAGAAAGCGAACAGGTCGCTGAAGGTGACGCTGCAAGCCTCGGTGGTCGGTGCCCCACCACGGCCCAGCAGCACCAGCGGCGCCAACAGCAGCAGGCCGGTGGCGGCCCAGAAACCGAAGTCGTCGTCCGAGCCGAGAAACCCCAGTACCAGCGGCCCGGCCAGCTGGCTCAGGGCATAGCTGCTGCCATACAACGCCACCAGCCGGCCACGCCATTGCTCGACCACCAATTGGTTGATCCAGCTTTCGCCGAGGATGAACACCACCGTCAGGGACATGCCGATCAGCAGGCGCAGCGCCAGCCACAGCGAGTAGCTCGGCAGCAGCGCCACCAGCCCGATGGACAGCGCACCGCCCCACAGGCACAGGCGCATGGCCGATGGCACGCCGACCCAGCCGGCCAGGCGGCTGGCCAGGCTGGCGCCAAGCAGCACCCCGAGCGCCGGCATCGCCGCCATGACACCGATGGCGAACCCGCCGTAGCCCCAGCCCTCCAGGCGCAAGGACACCAGCGGCATGCTCACGCCGAGCGCCAGCCCGACACTGAGCACCGACGCCAGCACGGCAAAGTAGGTTCCCCAACGCATCACAGCCTCCCAGGCAGCATTCTTGAAGAGCAGAAACGACACAGCCGGGACGGTGTGAACCGGCCCGGCTGTCATTGGGGCTGCTGTGCAGCTCAATCACCGCAAGCGTCCCACTGGGTTCGAGGCGATCCTTGTGGGGAGCCGGCTTGCCGGCGATTGGGCCGCAAGGCGGCCCCTCTGGCTTACAGCTTGATCCAGGTCGCCTTCAGCTCGGTGTATTTCTCCAGTGCATGCAGCGACTTGTCACGGCCGTTGCCAGACTGCTTGAAGCCACCGAACGGCGCAGTCATGTCGCCGCCGTCGTACTGGTTGACCCACACGCTGCCGGCACGCACGGCGCGGGCAGTGCGGTGGGCCTTGGAGATGTCGGCGGTCCAGATGCCGGCAGCCAGGCCGTACGGGGTGTCGTTGGCGATGGCCACGGCTTCCTCGGCGCTGTCGAAGGTGATCACCGACAGCACAGGGCCGAAGATCTCTTCCTTGGCGATCTTCATGGCGTTGGTCACGCCGTCGAAGATGGTCGGCTCGACATAGGTGCCGCCGGTTTCCTCCAGGATGCGCTTGCCGCCGGCCAGCAGCTTGGCGCCGTCCTGGTGGCCAGCCTCGATGTACGACAGCACGGTGTTCATCTGCTGGGTGTCGACCAGCGCGCCGACGGTGGTCGCCGGGTCCAGTGGGTTGCCCGGTTTCCAGGCCTTGAGGGCCTCGACCACCATGGGCAGGAACTGGTCCTTGATCGAACGCTCGACCAGCAGGCGCGAGCCGGCGGTGCAGACCTCGCCCTGGTTGAAGGCGATGGCGCTGGCGGCGGCTTCGGCGGCGGCCTTGAGGTCCGGCGCATCGGCGAAGACGATGTTCGGGCTCTTGCCGCCGGCTTCCAGCCAGACACGCTTCATGTTCGATTCGCCGGCATACACCATCAACTGCTTGGCGATCTTGGTGGAGCCGGTGAACACCAGGGTGTCGACGTCCATGTGCAGGGCCAGGGCCTTGCCCACGGTGTGACCATAGCCTGGCAGCACGTTCAGCACGCCGGCCGGGATGCCGGCCTCGATGGCCAGCTGGGCGATACGGATGGCGGTCAGCGGCGACTTCTCCGACGGCTTGAGCACCACCGAGTTACCGGTGGCCAGGGCCGGGCCGAGTTTCCAGCAGGCCATCAGCAGCGGGAAGTTCCACGGCACGATGGCGCCGACCACGCCCACCGGCTCGCGGGTCACCAGGCCGAGCTGGTCGTGCGGGGTCGGGGCGACTTCGTCGTAGACCTTGTCGATGGCTTCGGCGGTCCAGTGGATGGCGTTGGCTGCACCGGGGATGTCGATGGTCGAGGAGTCACCGATCGGCTTGCCCATGTCCAGGGTTTCCAGCAGGGCCAGTTCCTCGACGTGCTGGCGCAGCAGGCCAGCGAAGCGGATCAGCACCGATTTGCGCTTGGCCGGGGCCAGGCGCGACCAGGCGCCGGACTCGAAGGTGGCGCGGGCGTTTTCCACGGCGCGGTTGGCGTCGGCCAAGTCGCAGCTGGCGACCTTGGCCAGGAAGCGTCCGTCCACCGGGCTCAGGCAGTCGAAGGTTTCACCGGATGCGGCATTGGTGTATTCACCGTTGATGAAGGCGCGACCTTCGATCTTCAATTGTTGGGCACGCTGTTCCCAGTCCGCACGAGTCAGGGTGGTCATACGAAACTCCTCCTCTTGTTAAGGTGCAACGCCGTACTGAGGACTCACGGGCGCTGTCAGAAATTCTGGCCGGGCGACAAGCGCACACTGGCAACCGATACCCTAAACCAGCCCGTGTAAACTATCAATATATTTGACACGAAAGGCCTAAAAGCCTACTGATGTGCATTTTATTAAACAACAAGAGGGGTTCACCATGAGCATCGACAGCATCATCGACTTCGCCCAGGCCATTACCGAGGCCGAACGCTACCGCCCGGCAGCGGAGAAAATCCTCAAGGGCGAACCCGACCAGGCCGTCTACAACCACTATTCCAGCCCATGCGGGCAATTCGCCGCGGGCGTCTGGGAGGGTGAGGTGGGCCAATGGACGGTGAACTACACCGAGCACGAATACTGCGAGATCGTCCAGGGCGTCTCGGTGCTGCGTGACGAGGCAGGCAATGCCAAGACCCTGCGTGCCGGTGATCGGTTCGTCATCCCGGCGGGCTTCAAGGGCACCTGGGAAGTGCTGGAGCCGTGCCGCAAGATCTATGTGATGTTCGAACAGAAGTAAGCCCGCCTTTGCCACTTGGGGCCATGGGGCTGCAAAGCGGCCCTGAGTGGCAGCCAATGGCTGACCGCCAGGCATAAAAAAACCCGCCTCCTTGCAGAGGCGGGTTTTTTCAGGTCGCCGATCAATTACTTGATCTTGGCTTCCTTGTAGATCACGTGCTTACGGACGACCGGATCGTATTTCTTGATCTCGATCTTGTCCGGAGTGGTGCGCTTGTTCTTGTCGGTGGTGTAGAAGTGGCCAGTGCCAGCACTCGATACCAGACGGATCAGTTCACGCATGATGTTCTCCCTTAAACCTTGGCGCCGCTGCGGCGGATGTCGGCCAGAACGGCATCGATACCGCGCTTGTCGATGATACGCATGCCCTTGGCGGAAACGCGCAGACGCACGAAGCGCTTCTCGGACTCAACCCAGAAACGGTGGTGCTGCAGGTTCGGCAGGAAACGACGACGGGTTTTGTTGTTTGCGTGGGAAATGTTGTTCCCGGTTACCGGACCCTTACCGGTAACTTGACAGACTCTCGACATGCCTCAGCCCTCTAAAACCACATGCCCAACCCGGCATGGGTTGGCCGCTTAATCTCTCAGTCTTTGGCGCCAGGCGCCGTGATTCCGGGGGTCTTATCGACCGGATCCGCTGATGCGACAGGCCGAGCCCCTAGAAAAGAGCGCTGCTTTATACCAGAAAGACTCGGCCACAACAATAGATGATACGTATCCTGGCTGGGCCGAGCGCGCCCGGCCAGCATAGCGACAAGCTTCGCGCACTGTCGACCGCTCGTCGCAGAGAAGACGAAAAAGAAGGTGGTCATTTATCTACGCGCACACTAGGGTAGGACGTTTCCTCACTGCACAGTCAGATGGGCCACAAGGAGTCCAGCATGCGTGTCGCCGCCCTTTCACTGTTGTTCACCTCCCTGTTCGCCGCAGGCCTCGCCCAGGCGGCGCCCCTCTCCGTCTGCACCGAGGCCAGCCCCGAAGGTTTCGACGTCGTCCAGTACAACTCGTTGACCACCACCAATGCCTCGGCCGACGTGCTGATGAACCGCCTGGTGGAGTTCGATGCGATCCAGGGCAAGGTCGTGCCTAGCCTTGCGCAAAGCTGGACGGTGTCCGATGACGGCCTGGTCTATGACTTCAAGCTGCGCAACGGCGTGAAATTCCATGCCACGCCCTGGTTCAAGCCAAGCCGCGAACTGGACGCCGACGACGTGCTGTTCAGCTTCCAGCGCATGCTCTACCCCGCCCACGCCTGGCACAAGACAGCCCCGGGCGGCTACCCGCATGCCCAGTCGCTGCAACTGGGCAGCCTGATCAAGCTGATCGAGGCGCCGGAGCCGCACACCGTGCGCTTCACCCTCACCCACCCGGACGCGACCTTCCTGGCGACCCTGAGCATGGGCTTCGCCTCGATCTATTCCGCCGAGTACGCCGACAAGCTGCTCAAGGCCGGCACCCCGGAAAAGCTCAACAGCCAGCCGGTGGGTACCGGGCCGTTCATGTTCCAGCGCTTCCAGAAGGACGCCGTGGTGCGCTACCGCGCCAACCCCGACTACTTCGCCGGCAAGCCCACGGTCGACCCGCTGATCTACGCCATCACCCCAGACGCCAACGTGCGCCTGCAGAAGCTCAAGCGCGGCGAATGCCAGGTGGCGCTCTCGCCCAAGCCACTGGATGTCGCCGAAGCCGGCAAGGATGGCAACCTCGAGGTCGCGACCACCCCGGCGTTCATGACCGCCTTCGTCGCCATCAACAGCCAGCATCCGCCGCTGAACAAACCTGAAGTGCGCCAGGCGATCAACCTTGCCTTCGACAAGCCGGCCTACCTCAAGGCCGTGTTCGAGGACACCGCCACCGCCGCCAACGGCCCCTACCCGCCCAATACCTGGAGCTATGCCAAGGACCTGCCCGGCTATCCGCAGGACCTGAAGAAGGCCAAGGCATTGCTGGCCAAGGCCGGCCTTGCGGACGGCTTCGCCACCACGATCTGGACCCGCCCCTCCGGCAGCCTGCTCAACCCCAACCCCAACCTGGGCGCACAGATGCTCCAGGCCGACCTGGCGAAAATCGGGATCAAGGCCGAGATCCGCGTGATCGAGTGGGGCGAACTGATCCGCCGCGCCAAGGCTGGCGAGCATGACCTGCTGTTCATGGGCTGGGCTGGCGACAACGGCGACCCGGACAACTTCCTCAGCCCGCAGTTTTCCTGCGCGGCGGTACAGTCGGGAACCAACTTCGCGCGCTTTTGCGACAGCCGCCTGGACCAGTTGATCAGCGCCGGTCGCACCACCAATGACCAGAGCGTGCGCAGCCGGCTGTACCAGCAGGCGCAAACGCTGATCCAGCAGCAGGCCCTGTGGGTACCGCTGGCGCATCCGACGGCGGCGACCTTGCTGCGCCAGGGGGTCGAGGGGTACCAGGTGAGCCCGTTCGGGCGCTTGGATTTCAGCAAGGTCTCGGTAAACCGCTGAAGATGATGCAGGCTGCACCGGCCTATTCGCGGGCAAGCCCGCTCCCACATGGCCCTGCAAGCCACATCATGTGTGCTCGACTCAGGCCCTGTGGGAGCGGGCTTGCCCGCGAATAGGCCGGTACTGCCCCCCCTGGACCATCAGGTCGCGATCCACCCATGCTCGACCATGGACAATGGCTCACCATCGCCAACGATGATGTGGTCGAGCACCCGCACATCGATCAAGGCCAGCGCCCGCTTCAGCGAAAGCGTCATGTGCACGTCGTTCTGGCTGGGCTCACAGTGGCCGGAAGGATGGTTGTGACAGAGGATCAGCGCCGCCGCGTTATGCAGCAACGCCCGGCGCACGACTTCGCGCGGGTAGATGCTTGCCCGGTCGATCGTGCCTCTGAACAGGATCTCGAAAGCCTGTGGCCTATGTTTGGTATCAAGAAACAGGCAGCCAAACACTTCGCTGGCCTCATGACGCAGCATTGACTTGAGATAACGCCGCACCGCCGACGGGCTCTCCAGGGCCGGAGCACGCTCGATGCTCTCGTCCAGGTAGCGCCTGCCAATCTCGAGCAATGCCTGCAACTGGGCGTACTTCACCGGCCCCAAGCCAGGCTCGTTGAGGATCGCCCCACGATCGGCCTCCAGGAACTGCCGCAAACCACCAAAACGCACCAGCAACCCTCGGGCGAGGTCCAGCACATTACGCCCGGCAACCCCCGACCCCAGCAGCACGGCCATCAGTTCGGCATCCGACAACACCGCAGCCCCGCGCTGCAGCAACTTCTCCCTCGGCCGCTCCTGCACCGGCCACTCCCTGATGTTCATCCCCTCTCCTTGCGTTGTACTGCGGCACATTTGAGCCCTGTGTTAATCTATCCCGCTCCGTAGATGCGACGTTCTGCCGCAGGCAGTTGTCGTCGCCGCCCGCTTTCACTGGAAAAAGGCAAGCCTATGCAGCGGCTGTATCGCAAGCGCATCGTTCTCGGCGTGGGTGGCGGCATCGCCGCCTACAAGAGCGCCGAGCTGATTCGCCGACTCCTGGAACACGGCGCACAAGTGCGCGTCGTCATGACCCGCGGCGGCGCCGAGTTCATCACGCCGCTGACCCTGCAGGCGCTGTCCGGCCACCCGGTGCACATGGATCTGCTCGATCCCGCCGCCGAAGCGGCCATGGGGCACATCGAACTGGCCAAGTGGGCCGACCTAGTGCTGATCGCCCCGGCCACCGCCGACCTCATGGCGCGCCTGGCCCAAGGCATGGCCGACGACCTGCTGACCACCCTGGTGCTGGCCACCGACGCCACCGTCGCCGTGGCGCCGGCCATGAACCAGGCCATGTGGCGCGACCCAGCCACCCAAGCCAACCTCGACCTGCTCAAGAGCCGCGGCATCCAGGTGTTCGGCCCGGCCTCCGGCAGCCAGGCCTGCGGCGACGTGGGCCTTGGCCGCATGCTCGAAGCCACGGACCTCGCCTGGTGCGCCGCCGAAAGCTTCAAGCGCCAGGCACTGACCGGCAAGCACGTGCTGATCACCGCCGGGCCGACCCAGGAAAACATCGACCCGGTGCGCTACATCACCAATCATAGCTCCGGCAAGATGGGCTTCGCCCTGGCCGAGGCGGCCGCCGAAGCCGGGGCTCGGGTGACCCTCGTCACCGGTCCGGTGCACCTGCCGACGCCCGATCGTGTCAACCGCATCGACGTGGTGAGCGCGCGGGACATGCTCGCCGCGTGCGAGGCCGCCATGCCCTGCGACCTGTTCATCGCCTCGGCTGCGGTCGCAGACTACCGCCCCGAGGTCGTCGCCCCGCAAAAACTCAAGAAAGATCCCACGACCGGCGACGGCATGCTGCTGCAGATGGTGCGCAATCCAGATATCCTTGCGACCATCGCTGGCCGCCCCGATCGCCCGTTCAGCGTCGGCTTCGCCGCCGAGACCGAGCACCTGCTCGACTACGCCACGCGCAAGCTCAAGGACAAGAACCTTGACCTGATCGTCGCCAATGATGTGGCCAACCCCAGCATCGGCTTCAATAGCGAGGAAAACGCCCTGACCGTGATCGACCGCCAGCAACACCAGACCCTCTTCGCGCAGACCAGCAAGGGCAAGATCGCCCGCCAGTTGGTCGCCTTCATCGCCGAACGGCTCAACCAGGTCCAATAAGCTACATGCACGCTCTCCAAGCCAAGATCCTCGACCCTCGCCTGGGCAACGAATTCCCCCTGCCGCAATACGCCACCCCTGGCTCCGCCGGCCTTGACCTGCGCGCCCTGCTCAAGGAAGACACCGTCCTCGAGCCGGGCCAGACCCTGCTGATCCCCACCGGCCTGTCGGTGTACATCGGCGACCCGGGCCTGGCCGCCATGATCCTGCCCCGCTCGGGACTGGGCCACAAGCACGGCATCGTGCTGGGCAACCTGGTCGGCCTGATCGACTCGGACTACCAGGGCGAGCTGATGGTGTCGTGCTGGAACCGTGGCAACACCCCGTTCACCATCGCCGTCGGCGAGCGCATCGCACAGCTGGTGCTGGTGCCCGTGGTGCAAGCACATTTCGATATCGTCGAATCCTTCGACGAGAGCCAGCGCGGTGCCGGCGGCTTCGGCCATTCCGGCAGCCACTGAGCCGGCTCGACGACCGTTCAGGCCATGGATGGCGAACTCTCTGGCGAAAGCATCGTCCAAGCGTTCAATTCGCGCCTGCCCAAAAGCCTTTGATTATTGGAGTTCCAGAGATGAATGACATGGCCCAGCTGGTACCCGCACTGCCCGACAGCATCTTCCGCGCTTACGACATCCGCGGCGTGGTCGGCAAGACCCTGACCGGCGAGACCGCCTATTGGATCGGCCGCGCCATCGGCGCACAGAGCCTGGCCCAGGGCGAGCCCCAGGTTTCGGTCGGCCGTGACGGCCGCCTGTCCGGCCCGATGCTGGTGGAACAGCTGATCAAGGGGCTGGCCGATGCCGGCTGCCAGGTCAGCGATGTCGGCCTGGTACCGACCCCGGCGCTGTACTATGCCGCCAACGTGCTGGCCGGCAAGTCCGGCGTGATGCTCACCGGCAGCCACAACCCGCCCGACTACAACGGTTTCAAGATCGTCATCGCCGGCGACACCCTGGCCAACGAGCAGATCCAGGCCCTGCTGACCCGCCTGAAGACCAACGACCTCAGCCGTGGCGAAGGCAGCGTGGAAAAGGTCGAGATCCTCGAGCGCTACTTCCAGCAGATCACCCGCGACGTGAAGCTGGCCAGGAAGCTGAAAGTGGTGGTGGACTGCGGCAACGGCGCCGCCGGCGTCATCGCCCCGCAGTTGATCGAAGCCCTGGGCTGCGATGTGATCCCGCTGTTCTGCGAGGTCGACGGCAACTTCCCCAACCACCATCCGGACCCGGGCAAGCCCGAGAACCTCGAAGACCTGATCGCCAAGGTCAAGGAAACCGGTGCCGACATCGGCCTGGCCTTCGACGGTGACGGCGACCGCGTCGGCGTGGTGACCAATACCGGCAGCATCGTCTACCCGGACCGCCTGCTGATGCTCTTCGCCCAGGACGTGCTGTCGCGCAATCCGGGCGCCGAGATCATTTTCGATGTCAAGTGCACCCGCCGCCTGACCCCGCTGATCGAGCAGCACGGCGGCCGCGCGCTAATGTGGAAGACCGGCCATTCGTTGATCAAGAAGAAGATGAAGCAGACCGGCTCCTTGTTGGCCGGCGAGATGAGCGGGCACATCTTCATCAAGGAGCGCTGGTACGGCTTCGACGACGGTATCTACAGCGCCGCGCGTCTGTTGGAGATCCTCAGCAAGGCCGACCAGGATGCCGAAACCCTGTTCGCCGCGTTCCCGAACGATATTTCCACGCCGGAAATCAACATTGATGTGACCGACGAGAGTAAATTCAGCATCATTGATGCGCTGCAACGCGACGCCGACTGGGGCGAAGCCAACCTGACCACCATCGACGGTGTGCGGGTCGACTACGCCCACGGCTGGGGCCTGGTCCGCGCCTCCAATACCACACCGGTGCTGGTGCTGCGCTTCGAGGCCGACAGCGACGCCGAGCTGCAACGTATCCAGGCTGTTTTCCGCACGCAGTTGCTGCGGGTCGATCCAGCCCTGCAACTGCCGTTCTGACCGACTATCTGTTCCTTACTGGAGCCCTGCATGACCCTCGATCGCGATGCCGCTTCCCAAGTCGCCAAGGTACTGTCCGAAGCGCTGCCCTACATCCGCCGCTTTGTCGGCAAGACCCTGGTGATCAAGTACGGCGGCAACGCGATGGAGAGCGAGGAGCTCAAGACCGGCTTCGCCCGCGACATCGTGCTGATGAAGGCCGTCGGCATCAACCCGGTGGTGGTGCACGGCGGCGGCCCGCAGATCGGCGACCTGCTCAAGCGCCTGTCGATCGAGAGCCACTTCATCGATGGCATGCGCGTCACCGACTCGGCGACCATGGACGTGGTGGAGATGGTCCTGGGCGGCCAGGTCAACAAGGACATCGTCAACCTGATCAACCGTCATGGCGGCAGCGCCATCGGCCTGACCGGCAAGGACGCCGAGCTGATCCGTGCACGCAAGCTCACCGTCACCCGTCAGACACCGGACATGACCCAGCCGGAGATCATCGACATCGGCCATGTGGGCGAGGTGGTCAGCGTCAACACCGAGTTGCTGAACATGCTGGTCAAGGGCGATTTCATCCCGGTGATCGCGCCGATCGGCGTGGGCGCCAACGGTGAGTCGTACAACATCAACGCCGACCTGGTCGCCGGCAAGGTGGCCGAGGCGCTGAAGGCCGAGAAGCTGATGCTGCTGACCAACATCGCCGGCCTGATGGACAAGCAGGGCCAGGTCCTCACGGGCCTGACCACCGAGCAGGTCAACGAGCTGATCGCCGACGGCACCATCTACGGCGGCATGCTGCCGAAGATCAAGTGCGCGCTGGAAGCGGTGCAAGGTGGCGTGAACAGCTCGCACATCATCGATGGCCGCGTGCCGAACGCGGTACTGCTGGAGATCTTCACCGACAGCGGCGTGGGTACCCTGATCACCAACCGCAAGCGGCATTGATCGCCTGCACCGGCGATAGGCCGCTGCAGACAACAGCACAAAAAGGCGACCTCGGAGGTCGCCTTTTTCATTACCTGTGTCAGGATCAGATCCCGTACTGCGCCCGATAGGCTTCCACAGCCGGCAGATGCTGCTTGAGCTGCGGATCGTCCGCCAGGAATTCCAGCACCTGGGTCAGCGAGACGATGCTCACCACCGGGATGCCGAAATCGCGCTCCACTTCCTGGATAGCCGACAGCTCGCCGTTGCCACGCTCCTCGCGGTTCAGCGCGATCAGCACGCCCGCGGCCTTGGCCTGCTGGGCATTGATGATCTGCATGACCTCGCGGATGGCGGTACCGGCAGTGATCACGTCGTCGATGATCAGCACCTCACCGGCCAGCGGCGCGCCGACCAGGCTGCCGCCTTCGCCGTGGTCCTTGGCTTCCTTGCGGTTGAAGCACCAGGGCACGTCGAGCTGGTGTTGCTCGGCCAGGGCCACCGCGGTGGCCGCCGCCAGAGGAATGCCCTTGTAGGCCGGGCCGAACAGCACGTCGAAGGGGATCTTGCTGTCGACGATGGCCGCCGCGTAGCAACGCCCCAGCTGGGCCAGGGCCGAACCGCTGTTGAACAGGCCGGCATTGAAGAAGTACGGGCTGGTACGCCCCGATTTCAGGGTGAACTCACCGAAGCGCAGAACCCCGCGATCGATGGCAAAACGAATGAAGTCGCGCTGATACGGCTGCATGAAGAGTCCCGGACACCACGGATTTAGCTAAATGGGTTGAGCTCGGGTATCATACACGCACGAGATTTTTGGGGCCATTTATGCGGATCATCAGTGTGAACGTGAATGGCATTCAGGCTGCGGCCGAGCGTGGATTGCTCAGCTGGCTGCAAGCCCAGAATGCCGACGTCATCTGCCTTCAGGATACCCGCGCCTCGGCCTTTGAACTCGACGACCCAGCTTTCCAGCTCGATGGCTATTTCCTTTACGCCTGCGACGCGGAAGTGCCTGCCCAGGGTGGCGTGGCACTGTATTCGCGGATGCAGCCCAAGGCAGTCATCACCGGCCTGGGCTTCGAGACAGCCGACCGCTACGGGCGTTACCTGCAGGCCGATTTCGACAAGGTAAGCATCGCCAGCCTGTTGCTACCTTCGGGAATGAACGGCGACGAAGACTTGAACCAGAAGTTCAAGTTGATGGACGATTTCGCCAAGTACCTGGACAAGCAGCGACGCAAGCGTCGCGAATACATCTATTGCGGCTCGCTCTACGTGGCGCAGCAGAAGCTCGACATCAAGAACTGGCGCGACAGCCAGCAGTCGCCGGGCTTCCTGCCACCGGAGCGCGCGTGGATGGATGCGATCATCGGCGACATGGGCTATGTCGATGCCCTGCGCGAAGTCAGTCGCGAAGGCGACCAGTACAGCTGGTGGCCCGACAACGAGCAGGCCGAGATGCTCAACCTGGGCTACCGGTTCGACTACCAGATCCTGACCCCGGGCCTGCGCCGCTTCGTGCGCAATGCGCGCCTGCCGCGTCAGCCACGCTTCTCCCAGCATGCGCCGCTGATCGTGGACTATGACTGGACGCTGACCATCTAAAGGTGGGGCCAGGTCCTTCGCGGGCAAGTCCACCCCACAAGTGCACCGCTGATTTTTCGAACAGCGACGTACCTGTGGGGGCGGACTTGCCCGCGAAGAGGACAGCACAAATGAAAAAGCCGACCTCGAGGTCGGCTTTTTCATTTCTATTTCAGCGGCCGCCAGATCAGCGGATAACGATACGGCTGCCCCTCGTTGGCCTTGACCCCGGCAAGAATGATCAGGATCAGCACCGCCACCACGAGGATGGCGAACAGCACGATCCCCACCAGAACGAACATCAGCAGGAAGCAGATGACCCCGGCGATGGTCACGCTGATCTGGAAGTTCAGCGCCTCCTTGCCCTGGGCATCGATGAACGGGTCCAGCTCACGCTTCCAGATCCACAGCACCAGCGGGCCCAGCAGGTGCCCGAGGGGCACCACCAGGCCGAGCAGCGCCGCGAGGTGACAGAACATCGCCCATTGCCGGATCTCGGCATTGGGCGGGGTGATCGGCAGGTTCGGATCGCTCATGTGCCTCCCCTCCTTGGCGTGGCGGTCAGTCGGCCAGCGAGGCCTGCTGTAGTTCGAAGATCTCGTTCATGCCCTTTTGCGCCAGGGCCAGCATGGCGTTGAAGTCTTCAGGCTGGAAGGGCGCGCCTTCAGCGGTGCCCTGCACCTCGATGAAGCCGCCCGCGCTGGTCATGACCACGTTCAGGTCGGTCTCGGCGGCGGAATCTTCCAGGTAGTCCAGGTCGAGCACCGCCTCGCCTTGGTACATGCCCACCGACACGGCGGCGATCATGTGCTTGAGCGGGTCGCCGCCCTTCAGGCCACCGCGCTTCTTGATCACGCGCAGGGCATCGACCAGGGCGACCATGGCGCCAGTGATCGAGGCGGTACGGGTGCCACCGTCGGCCTGGATCACGTCGCAGTCGACGTACAGGGTGACGTCGCCAAGCTTGCTCATGTCCAGCGCGGCGCGCAGGGAGCGGCCGATCAGGCGCTGGATCTCCAGGGTGCGGCCACCCTGCTTGCCGCGGCTGGCCTCGCGCTGGTTACGCTCGCCGGTGGAGCGCGGCAGCATGCCGTACTCGGCGGTCAGCCAACCCTGGCCCTGGCCTTTGAGGAAGCGGGGCACACCATTCTCGACGCTGACCGTGCAGACGACCTTGGTGTCGCCGAACTCGACCAGTACCGATCCCTCGGCGTGCTTGGTGTAGTTGCGGGTGATGCGGATCGAGCGGAGCTGATCGGCGGCGCGACCACTTGGACGTTTCATCTGGGATACCTGTACCGGGACATTTGAATCTGCCGAGCATTATAGAGCCCGCCGCCCCGGGAAGACATGCCTATTGTCGCGCCCCTGGCAGCCTGTCGACTTTTCCTGGTGACCGGCAAGCCCTTCTGTAGCATGGGCGGATTGGGCGGCCGCGCCGCACTGCGCTACAATCCTGCGCCTTGCAGCCGAAAGGCTTCCCCGTTCCCCATCTTTGCGAGGTACTCCCCATGGTGCATAGCATGACCGCTTTTGCTCGTGTCGAGCGCGCCGGCAGCCAAGGCACCCTGGTCTGGGAGCTGCGCTCGATCAACCACCGCTACCTGGAACCCCACCTGCGCCTGCCCGAGGCCCTGCGAGACCTGGAAGGCGCCGTGCGCGAAGGCCTGCGCCAGGGTCTGTCACGCGGCAAGGTGGAATGCACCCTGCGCTTGAACGAAGACAGCACCGGCAAGCCGTTGCAGGTCGATCGCGAGCGCGCCGCGCAACTGGTCGCCGCCGCCGAGAGCGTCGCCGCGCTGATCAAGCAGCCGGCGCCGCTCAATCCGCTGGAGGTCCTGGCCTGGCCGGGCGTGCTGGTCGCCGACGCCAGCGATCCCCAGGCCCTCAATGCCGAGGCCATGGCGCTGTTCGACGAAGCCCTCGAGCAGCTCAAGGCCGGCCGCCAGCGCGAAGGCCAGGAACTGGCCCGGCTGATCAACGAGCGCCTGGACGGCATGGCCAGCGAGGTCACCACCCTGCGCGCCCTGGTGCCGCAAATGCTGGCCGCCCAGCGGCAGAAGATCCTCGACCGCTTCAGCGACCTGCAGGCCGAGCTCGAGCCGCAGCGCCTGGAGCAGGAGATGGTCCTGCTGGCGCAGAAAAGCGATGTCGCCGAGGAACTGGATCGCCTGAACACCCATATCACCGAAGTGCGACGGGTGCTCAAGTCCGGCGGCGCCGCCGGCCGGCGCCTGGACTTCCTGATGCAGGAACTCAACCGCGAGGCCAACACCCTGGGCTCCAAGGCCTTCGACCCACGCAGCACCCAGGCGGCGGTCAACCTCAAGGTGCTGATCGAACAGATGCGTGAACAAGTACAGAACATCGAGTAAGGCCACCCCACCATGAATCACAGCAGCGGTACCCTCTACATCGTCTCGGCGCCGTCCGGCGCCGGCAAGACCAGCCTGGTCACGGCGCTGACCCAGGCCGACCCACAGATCCGCGTCTCGGTCTCCCACACCACCCGCGCCATGCGCCCGGGCGAGCAGCACGGGGTGAACTACCACTTCGTCGCCCACGAGGAGTTCAAGGTACTGATCGACAAGGGTGACTTCCTCGAGCACGCCGAGGTCTTCGGCAACTTCTACGGCACCTCGCGCAGCGCGTTGCAGCAGACCCTGGACCAGGGTTTCGACCTGATCCTCGAGATCGACTGGCAGGGCGCCCAGCAAGTGCGCGAGCTGATGCCGGAGGCCTTGTCGGTGTTCATCCTGCCGCCCAGCCAGGAGGCGCTGCGCCATCGCCTGGACAACCGTGGCCAGGACAGCGAGGCGATCATCGCCGGGCGCATGAAGGAAGCGGTCAGCGAGATGGTGCACTACGACGAGTACGACTACGTCATCATCAACGATGACTTCGACGTTGCGCTGGAGGACCTGAAGGCGGTGTTCCGCGCGAACCGCCTGCAGCTTCAGAAGCAGCAACAGCGCCACGGGGCGCTGCTCAAGCAACTGATCGGTTGACCTTCTGATCGGGGCCTCTGCGAGGCCCTTGTGTCGCGAAAAGGGGCGCAAAGCGCCCCCAAACATTATTCCTGCAGTTGCAAGGTGGCCTGCTGGCGCAAGGTCGCGCCGAGGAAGTACGCCGGTGCACGCCAGCGTGACAGCACCATCAGGACGATACCCAGCGCCGAAATGATCGCGGCGATCACGAATACCAGCCCCAGGCCGCCCACGTGCGAGCCACTGCCGAAGTCCGGCGAGGCACTGTCGATCGCGGTGCGCACGAAGATCACCGAGAGAATGACACCCCCGAGCAGCGGGCACAGGCCACGCATGAAGAAGTGGCGCAGGCTGTCGAACAGGCTGTGGCGGAAGTACCAGACGCAGGCGAACGCCGTCAGCGAATAGTAGAAGCAGATCATCATGCCCAGGGCGGTGATGGTATCGGCCAGCACGTTCTCGCTGAGGGTGCGCATGGTCACGTAGAACAGGCCTGCCGCGACGCCAGCGCAGATGGTGGCGTAGCGTGGCGTTTGCGAGCGTGGGCAGACGCTGGCGAAGCGCTGCGGCACGGCGCCGTAGTAACCCATGGCGAGCAGGGTGCGCGCCGGCGATACGAAGGTCGATTGCAGCGAAGCCGCGGTGCTCGCCAACACGGCGATGGACATCAGGATCGCCAGCGGCCCCATGACCGGACCGGCCAGGTGGGCGAAGACGTTCTCCTGGATACGCGGGTTGCCAAGGCCCAGGCCGACGTCGCTGATCCCGGCGAATTGCAGGGTAGCGATGGAAGTCAGCAGGTACAGGCCGAGGATCAGCAGCACGGTCCAGGTAGCGGCCTTGCCCGGTACCTCATCGCTGCCCACCGACTCCTCGCTGACCGTCAGGCACACGTCCCAACCCCAGAAGATGAAGATCGACAGGGACAGGCCCGCGGCAAAGGCGGAGAACGACTCGACGCCGAACGGGTTGAACCAGGCGAAATCGAACGCCAACGGTGGCGGCGCGGTGGTCTCGCCGAAAGCGGCGAAGGCAAAACCGATCAGCACCAGCAACTGCAGGGCGACCAACCCGTACTGCACGGTCATGGTGGTGCCCATGCCGCGACAACAGATCCACACCGCCAGGCCGATGAACACGCAACAGGTGGTGATGTTGACCAATAGGTTGTCGGCCAGCGCGGCCAGTGCAGAGTTGCCAGTGATCTGTCCGAGGAACAGGTAGAAGAAGTCGACGGCGACACCCGCCAGGTTGGACAGCACGATGGTGGTGGCGACCACCAGCCCCCAGCCGCCGATCCAGCCGATCATCGGGCCGAAGGCGCGGGCCGACCAGGTGAAGGACGTGCCGCTGTCCGGCTCGGCCGCATTCAGCTCGCGATAGCCGAGGGCGACCAGCAGCATGGGCAGGAAGCCGACGATGAACACCGCCGGAAGGTGGGCGCCGACTTCGCGCACGGTCGGGCCGAGCGCGCCGGTCAGGGTATAGACCGGGGCGATGGTGGAAATGCCCAGCACCACGCTGGCCAGCAGGCCCAGGCGGCCCTTGGCCAGGCCTTTGCTGGCGCGCTGAGTGTTGCCCGCGTCGGTCGCCCCATCGGGTGGGCGGCCGGCTTCTGTGTATTCGCTCATGAGTATGTGCCGTTGCTCTTGGTATTGTTTTCACAGGCCTTGCGAACAAGGCCCGCTTTCACTCATTGAAAGCTGCAGCAGGAAGCGGGTCATCCAAGACCTTCGGTTAACGTCAGAATGCGTTCTGGCGCGAAACCTCCCGTGCAGCATGGGCAATGCAGGCCTCGCGAAACGCCTGGAACAGGCGCAGGGAGACCGGGTTTTCGGCGAAACGCCATTCCGGGTGCCATTGCACGCCGAGCACGAAGCCCGGCGCGTCGCTCATGGACACCGCTTCGATCAGGCCATCCGGGGCCCGTGCCTCGACACGCAGCCCAGGGGCCAGACGGTCGATGCCCTGGCTGTGCAGCGAGTTGACCTCGAACTGCGCCGCCAGGCCCAAGCGCTCGAACACCCCACCCGGCTCGATGCCGACGGGGTGACGAGGGCTGTATTGCACCTCCAGGGGGGCGTCCACAGGTTCGCGGTGGTCCAGGTAGCCGGGCAGCTCATGCACCCGTTGGTGCAAGGTGCCGCCGAGGGCCACGTTCAGTTCCTGGAAACCACGGCAGATGCAGAACACCGGCACGCCGGCAGCGATCGCCGCCTGCAGCAACGGCAGGGTCAGGCGGTCACGCGCGGGGTCGTGGCGGGTCCCTTCCACGCTGGGCGCGCCATTGTAATGATGCGGCTCGACATTAGAAGGCGAACCGGTAAAAAGAATGCCATCGAGGTGGGCCAGCAGTGCACCGGGGTCGCTGGCCACGTCACGGGCCGGAAGGATCAGCGGGATCCCGGCGAAACCGGCCGCCTCGACATACTTGTCGCCCACCGTGTGCGACGAGTTCTTCCCCACCTGCTGGCGGCAGGCGCTGACACCGATCAGAGGAACCGCATTTGCGCTCATGGGCTTACACCGTGTGCAGGTACCAGTTGTACTCGAGGTCGGAGATCGACACTTCGAACTCGGCCAGCTCGCTTTCCTTGCAGGCGACGAAGATATCGATGTAGTCCGGGCTGATGTATTGGTTGAGGATCTCGCTGTCGTCCAGCGCGCGCAGGGCGTCGCGCAGGTTGTTCGGCAGGCTCTGCTCCAGTTGCTCGTACGAGTTGCCTTCGATCGGCGCGCCCGGTTCGAGCGTGTGGGTCAGGCCGTGGTGGATGCCAGCCAGGATCGCCGCCAGCATCAGGTACGGGTTGGCGTCGGCGCCGGCCACGCGGTGCTCGATGCGCACGTTCTCGCTGCTGTCGGTCGGTACACGAACGGCCACGGTACGGTTGTCCAAGCCCCAGCTCGGCGCATTCGGCACATAGAACTGCGCACCGAAGCGGCGGTAGGAGTTGACGTTCGGGCAGAGGAAGGCCATCGAGGCCGGCATGGTCTCCAGCACGCCGGCGACGGCATGGCGCAGCGGTGCGCTCTCGAGCGGATCATCGCTGGCGAAGAGGTTCTTGCCGGTCTTCTTGTCGAGCAGCGAGATGTGCACGTGCAAGCCGTTGCCTGCCTGGCCCGGGTAGGGCTTGGCCATGAAGGTGGTATCCATCTCATGGTCGTAGGCGATGTTCTTGATCAGGCGCTTGAGCAGGATCGCGTAGTCGCACGCCTTGAGTGGGTCGGCGACGTGGTGCAGGTTGACCTCGAACTGCGCCGGGGCGCTTTCCTTGACGATGGCGTCGGCCGGGATGCCCTGCTCCTTGGCGGCTTCGAGCATGTCCTGGAGGCAGTCGGCGTATTCGTCGAGGTCGTCGATCAGGTAGACCTGGGTCGACTGCGGGCGCTTGCCGGAGATCGGCGAGCGAGGCGGCTGCGGACGGCCGTTGAGGTTGTCCTGGTCGATCAGGTAGAACTCCAGCTCGAACGCCGCGCAGATGTCCAGGCCCAGGTCATCGAACCGGCTCACCACCTGGCGCAGCACCTCGCGCGGGTCGGCGAAGAACGGTGCGCCGTCCAGTTCGTGCATGGTCATCAGCAACTGGGCGGTGGGGCGCTTCTGCCAGGGCTCGTCGGCCAGGGTGCCGGGGATCGGGTAGCAGATGCGGTCGGCATCGCCGATGTCCAGGCCGAGGCCTGTGCTCTCGACAGTGGAACCGTTGATGTCCAGGGCGAAGAGGGAGGCCGGCAGGTTGATGCCTTTCTCGTACACCTTGTGCAGGCTGGCCCGCTCGATGCGCTTGCCACGTACCACGCCGTTCATGTCGGAGATCAGCAGGTCGACGAACTGCGTATCCGGGTGAGCCTCTAGGAATTCATTCATCTCGCTGGAAGAACTGGCGCACGGGGTGACCGACGTCATGGCTGTACATCCTTTGGTTCGGGGCGGCGATGTGGAGGGATACGGCTGGCGCCTCGCGGGCGGCGATGGTTGCTGCTGTTGTTCTTTTCACTTTCCCATCGTGGGGATCGGGTGCCGACCGGGTGCATTGATTCCCGGGGGCCGTTCCACTATAAAATGGCCTCAACGCAACAGACATTGGCATTTCGGCAAGCAGAGCGTGCACCAATGCAATATCAGATCACCCATGCCGACCTCTCCCTGGTCCTGGCCCTGGAGCGCGGTCGGTCGCTGGCCAAGGCCGCCGAACTGCTCAAGGTCGACGTCTCGACCGTGTTCCGCTCGATCCGTCGCCTGGAGTCGGCGCTGGGCACCGCCCTGTTCGTCAAGAGCCGCAAGGGCTACCTGCCGACCGACACCGCCCAGGCCCTGGCCGAACAGGCCGAGCGCGCCGAGCAGGCGCTGGACGCCGCACGCATCGCCCTGACCAGCGGCGAGCAGGTGGTCAGCGGCACGGTACGCCTGACCTGCACCGAGGCCGTGCTGCACAGCCTGTTGCTACCGGCGCTGGCGACCTTCATGCCGAACTACCCGGCGCTGTCCCTGGAGCTGGGTACCTCGAACACCTTCGCCAACCTCAGCCGGCGCGATGCGGACATCGCCCTGCGCCTGACCAATACGCCGCCGGAGCACCTGGTGGGGCGTTGCCTGGGCTCGACCTCCTATGTGCTGTGCGGCCACCCGCACTTTCGCGAACGCCTGGCCGAATCGCCGGCCAGCGTGCCGTGGATCGGCCCGGACGACGCCATGCAGGACCACCCCACGGTGGTCTGGCGCAACCAGCAGTACCCGGGGTTGATCCCGCGCTACCAGTGCAGCGGCATGTCGACCATCGCCCAACTGGTCAGTACCGGCATGGGCGTGGCCGCCCTGGCCGATTACATGGTGCATGCCATGCCCGGCGTCGAGGCGCTGAGCGGCCCCCTGCCCGGCTGCGACACCCAACTGTGGCTGCTGACCCGTCCCGACTGCCGTGCCCTGCGCTCGGTGCAGACCCTGTTCGAAGAACTCACCCCACGCCTGCGCGACGCCATGCTGCGCTGATGCGTCAAGGACGGTTGTAACAGGCCGCAGGGAACCGTTATCGTCAGGCATCGGTCCAGGTTTTACCTTGCAGCCCCTCCCGGGCGTGCCCGCGAAGAGCCGGACACAAGGCCGCCGGCCCCGCACCCGACAAAACAGCGCTTCCCTATTGGCTGGTGATTTTTTAAACTATCGAGTCCGCCCGCCCATTCTGGGCTGCACGCTTACCGCATTCGCTACGAGGAAGACCATGGCCCGCGTAACCGTTGAAGATTGTCTAGAACACGTGGATAACCGCTTTGAGCTGGTCATGCTCTCGACCAAGCGCGCCCGTCAGCTGGCCACCGGCGGCAAGGAGCCGAAGGTCGCCTGGGAAAACGACAAGCCGACCGTAGTCGCCCTGCGCGAGATCGCCGAAGGCATCGTCACCCCTGAGTTCATCGCCGCCGAAGAGATCGTCACCGAGGATCCGGTCTTCGCCGCGTTCGAGGACGAGAACAACGAGGCTGTCTGATCCATGCCCGGTCGACGTCGCGCGGCACCAGGCCCTCTTCCTCGGCAGGAGGTGAACCCATGCCGGGTATAGAAGCCCTCGCCGAACGGCTGTCGACCTACCTCGGCCATGACCAGGTCAACCTGGTCCGCCGGGCCTATTTCTATGCCGAGCAGGCACACGATGGCCAGCGCCGCCGCAGCGGCGAGCCCTACGTGACCCACCCGCTGGCGGTAGCCAGCATTCTCGCCGACATGCACATGGACCATCAGAGCCTGATGGCCGCCATGCTGCACGACGTGATCGAAGACACCGGCATCGCCAAGGAAGCCCTCAGCCAGCAGTTCGGCGAAACCGTCGCCGAGCTGGTCGATGGGGTCAGCAAGCTGACCCAGATGAACTTCGAGACCAAGGCCGAGGCCCAGGCGGAGAACTTCCAGAAGATGGCCATGGCCATGGCCCGCGACATCCGCGTGATCCTGGTCAAGCTGGCCGACCGCCTGCACAACATGCGCACCCTGGAAGTACTGTCCGGCGAGAAACGCCGGCGCATCGCCAAGGAAACCCTGGAGATCTACGCCCCCATCGCCAACCGCCTGGGGATGCACAACGTGCGCGTGGAGTTCGAGGACCTGGGCTTCAAGGCCATGCACCCGATGCGCTCGTCGCTGATCCACCGGGCGGTCAAGAGCGCCCGTGGCAACCGCAAGGAGATCGTCGCCAAGATCGAGCACTCCCTGGCCAACTGCCTGGCCGCGGACGGTATCGAGGGCGAGGTCAGCGGCCGGCAGAAGCACCTCTATGGCATCTACAAGAAGATGCGTGGCAAACGCCGCGCCTTCAACGAGATCATGGACGTGTACGCCTTCCGCATCATCGTCGACAAGGTCGATACCTGCTACCGCGTGCTCGGCGCCGTGCACAACCTGTACAAGCCGCTGCCCGGGCGCTTCAAGGACTACATCGCGATCCCCAAGGCCAACGGCTACCAGTCGCTGCACACCACGCTGTTCGGCATGCACGGCGTGCCCATCGAGATCCAGATCCGCACCCGCGAGATGGAAGAGATGGCCAACAACGGCATCGCCGCGCACTGGCTGTACAAGTCCAACGAGGACGAACAGCCCAAGGGCAACCATGCCCGCGCCCGCCAGTGGGTCAAGGGCATCCTGGAGCTGCAGCAACGCGCCGGCAACTCCCTGGAATTCATCGAGAGCGTGAAGATCGACCTGTTCCCCGACGAGGTCTACGTCTTCACGCCCAAGGGACGGATCATGGAGCTGCCCAAGGGCTCCACCGCCGTCGACTTCGCCTACGCGGTCCACACCGACGTCGGCAACAGCTGTATCGCCTGCCGCATCAACCGCCGCCTGGCGCCGCTGTCGGAGCCGCTGCAAAGCGGTTCGACCGTGGAGATCGTCAGCGCCCCGGGGGCCCGGCCAAACCCGGCCTGGCTCAACTTCGTGGTGACCGGCAAGGCGCGCACGCACATCCGCCATGCGCTCAAGCAGCAACGCCGCTCCGAGTCCATCAGCCTGGGCGAGCGCCTGCTGAACAAGGTCCTGACCGGTTTCGACAGCAGCCTCGACAAGATCCCGCAGGAACGTATCCAGGCGATCCTCACCGAGTACCGCCTGGAGCTGGTCGAAGACCTGCTGGAAGACATCGGCCTGGGCAACCGCATGGCCTACGTGGTCGCCCGTCGCCTGCTGTCCGCCGAGGGCGAGCAGCTGCCGGCACCGGAGGGCCCGCTGGCCATCCGTGGCACCGAGGGCCTGGTGCTCAGCTACGCCAAGTGCTGCACGCCGATCCCCGGCGACCCGATCGTCGGCCACCTGTCGGCGGGCAAGGGCATGGTCGTGCACCTGGAGAACTGCCGCAACATCAGTGAAATCCGCCACAACCCGGAGAAATGCCTGCAACTCTCCTGGGCCAAGGACGTCACCGGCGAGTTCAATGTCGAGCTGCGCGTCGAACTGGAACACCAGCGTGGCCTGATCGCCCTGCTGGCCAGCAGCGTCAATGCCGCCGACGGCAACATCGAGAAAATCAGCATGGACGAACGCGACGGCCGTATCAGCGTGGTCCAGTTGGTGGTCAGCGTGCGCGACCGCGTGCACCTGGCCCGCGTGATCAAGAAACTGCGTACCCTGACCGGCGTGGTCCGCATCACCCGCATGCGTACGTAGTCCGTCAACAGCAAGGAGTCAACATGACCAAGACCGTCATCAACAGCGACAAGGCCCCCGCCGCCATCGGCACCTACTCCCAGGCGATCAAGGCCGGCAACACCGTGTACATGTCCGGCCAGATCCCGCTGGACCCGAAGACCATGGAACTGGTCGAAGGCTTCGAAGCCCAGACCGTCCAGGTCTTCGAGAACCTCAAGGCCGTGGCCGAGGCCGCTGGCGGTTCGTTCAAGGACATCGTCAAGCTGAACATCTTCCTCACCGACCTGAGCCACTTCGCCAAGGTCAACGAGATCATGGGCCGCTACTTCGAGCAGCCCTACCCGGCCCGCGCCGCCATCGGCGTCGCCGCGCTGCCGAAAGGCTCCCAGGTCGAGATGGACGCCATCCTGGTCATCGAGTGACGCCCCTGGTGACGGGCGTCCAGCCCGTCACCTCTGCCCCAAGGTTTCCCATCATGCGCCATGCCCTGCCCCTTGCACTGGCAGCCCTGCTCTTGGGCGGCTGTGCCAGTCACAAGCCCGAAGACTACAACGGCACCTGGATCAACCAGGCGGCCATCGATGCCGCCGCCGAAGGCGGCAGTTTGCGCCAGGCCCTGTCCGAACAAGGCCCGGTATTCGAATGGAAGATCGACGTCGCCAACCAGCAGGCCAGCTTCAGCAACGGCTTCGAGGCGGCCGACGGGCGCCTGAGCGCCAGCGACAAGGACTGGCTGGTCACCTTCAACGGTGACGAGAACGGACAGCTCAAGCTCGACGGCAGCAAGCTGCAGGCCACCGACCAGGCCGGCAAGCGGCAGACGTTCGTGCGCGCCAAGCCTGCTGCGCCCGCCAATGCCCCGCTGGGCAGCAGCTTCGAGAAGGCACTGTACAAGGCGTACCTGGGCGGCGACTGGAAGATCGTCGAAGGCCCGGGCAAAGGCGCCTTGGTACGCTTCACCGACAACGGCAACGTCACCGGCCTGCCCGGCCCGGACCGCTATGCGCTGTGCCTGGCTGGCGCCTGCGCGACCATGGGCGGCGACAACGACAGCCTGTGGCTGGAGCGTAACCAGCGTGGTGCGCCGTGGATCTTCAAGCGCGACGACGACACCCTGGAGATCTTCCAGGCGCTCAACCGCGCCCAGCCGAACGAAATGCCGCAACTGGTACCCGGCGCCCGCCAGTGGGTGCTGGAGCGCGACTGACCCGGCCCGGGATTGCGGCGGTCGTACCGCCGCATTCGTGGGCAAGCCAATACAGGGTCCGAAGCGGCCCCAGCATCTGGCTCACCCCCGCCCTTCGAGGATCGCCGCATACCCTTCCCTGTAGCTCGGATACTGCGGCGCCCACCCCAGCGCCCGGGCCCTGGCATTGCGGCAACGCTTGCTGCCCGTGCGCCGTACCCGCTGCTCCTCGGACCAGTCGGTGACGCCCATGCGCTGGCGCAACCAGGCGACCACCTCGGCCAGCGGCGCCGGATCGTCATCGACACCGATGTAGCAATCCTCCAGCGCGACCCCATCGGCGTCGGCCTGCAGCAGGAAATCCAGCAAGCTCGCCGCATCCTCGGCATGAATGCGATTGCCGTACAGCGGCGGCTCCTCGGCCACGCGATAACCCTGGCGCACCTGGCTGAGCAACCATTCACGCCCCGGCCCGTAGATACCGGTCAAGCGCACCACACTGGCAGGGATGCCACTTTCCAGCGCCAGCCGCTCCGCCTCGAGCATGACACGCCCCGAATACCCCTGGGGCGCGGTGGCGGCGGTTTCGTCGATCCATTCGCCATCCTTCTGCGCATAGACGCTGCTGCTGGAGACGAACAGCAGCCGGCGCGGCCGCTGCCCCTTCTGCACCAACCACCCGAGCACATGGCGCAAACCCTCGACATAGGCAGCCTGGTACCCCGCCTCGTCATGCTGGCTGGCCGCCACGCAATACACCAGGTAATCCGGCGTGCGCTGCGGCCAGGCATCGGGAATACGGCCATCGGCCAGGTCGGCGGGAACCGGGTGAACGCCTTGCGGCAACTCGCCCACCGAGCGCCTCAGGCCCTCGACATGCCAGCCACGAGCGAGCAACCGGCGCGCCAGGCGCCCGCCCACATCCCCGCAACCTACGATCAATGCAGAACGACCTGACATTGCTAGACTCCTCCTTCCAAAGGCTCAGGCTAACGGGATTACACGATCAACGGTTATACAAAGGTGAAAAAAAGCAACGGCATTACTTCTGCTAACAAGAATTACTTGCAATAATGGCGCCCCTATCTGTTCTCGGCCCACCTCGAGGCTGTGGAGAACGTCACTCTTTTTTCTTCATCAGGTCCGGCCAGCATGACTCGTACTCAACCTTCCGCTTCGCCAACCACGCCGCGTGCATGGCGCGCCATCGCCGCGCTGATGTTCAGCCTGGTGCTGGCCCCGGTCGCCATGGCCGAAGAGCCTGTCGCACCGGCTGCCAATGTACCGGCCGCCACCGCCCCGGCTGACTCGGTCGCACCGGCAGGCGAGGCGCAGGCACCTGTTGCGCCTGCCGCCAACGCTGACACCGCTGCCCCGGCCCCTGCGGACGCCCAGGCGCCAGCCGGCGAGAACGTCGAGGCACTGGTCGAGGACACCACCCTGGGCATGGCCCATGACCTGTCGCCCTGGGGCATGTACAAGAACGCCGACGTGGTCGTCAAAGCCGTGATGATCGGCCTGGCCATCGCCTCGATCATCACCTGGACCATCTGGATCGCCAAAGGCTTCGAGCTGATGGGCGCCAAGCGTCGCCTGCGTGGCGAGGTCGAGGTCCTGAAGAAGGTCGCCAGCCTCAAGGAAGCCAGTGAAGCCTCGACCAAGGAGGGCACCCTGGCCCACACCCTGGTCCACGAAGCCCTCGAGGAAATGCGCCTGTCGGCCAACACCCGCGAGAAGGAAGGCATCAAGGAGCGCGTCAGCTTCCGCCTGGAGCGCCTGGTCGCCGCCAGCGGTCGCAACATGAGCAGCGGCACCGGCGTGCTCGCCACCATCGGCTCGACCGCACCGTTCGTCGGCCTGTTCGGTACCGTGTGGGGCATCATGAACAGCTTCATCGGCATCGCCAAGACCCAGACCACCAACCTGGCGGTCGTCGCCCCGGGTATCGCCGAGGCCCTGCTGGCCACCGCGCTGGGCCTGGTCGCGGCGATCCCGGCCGTGGTCATCTACAACGTCTTCGCCCGCTCCATCACCGGCTACAAGGCCCAGGTCTCCGACGCCTCGGCGCAGGTCCTGCTGCTGGTCAGCCGTGACCTGGACCACCAGGGCAGCGAGCGCGCCGCCCCGCACATGGTGAAAGTGGGGTAAGCCATGGGCCTGCATCTCAACGAAGGTGGCGACGACCTCGCCGAAAACCACGAAATCAACGTCACGCCCTTCATCGACGTGATGCTGGTGCTGCTGATCATCTTCATGGTCGCAGCCCCCCTGGCCACGGTCGATATCAAGGTCGACCTGCCGGCCTCGACCGCCAAGCCGGCCCCTAGGCCGGAGAAACCGGTGTTCGTCAGCGTCAAGACCGACAAGAAGCTGTACGTCGGCGACGATGAGGTGGCCCAGCACGACCAGCTTGGCGCGGTACTCGATGCCAAGACCAAAGGCGACAAGGAAACCACCATCTTCTTCCAGGCCGACAAGGGGGTCGACTACGGCGACCTGATGGAAGTGATGAACACCATGCGCGCGGCCGGCTACCTCAAGGTCGGTCTGGTCGGTCTCGAAACGGCAGCCAAGCAATGACGAAGAAGCGGTCCAACCTGCTGGCGCGCTACGGTACCAGCCTGGCGATCGTGCTCGGCGTGCATGCCCTGGCCGTGTTGCTGACGCTGAACTGGTCGGTGCCCCAGGCCATCGAGCTGCCGCCGGCCGCCATGATGGTCGAGCTGGCACCGCTCCCCGAACCTGCGCCGCCGCCACCACCGAAAGCCGCCCCCAAGCCACCGGCGCCGGTCGAAGAGCCGCCGCTGCCAAAGCTGGTGGAGGCGCCCAAGCCCAAGATCGCCATCCCCAAGCCGCCCAAGCCGAAGGCCAAGCCACAGCCGCCCAAGCCCGAGAAGAAGCCTGAGCCGCCGAAGGAACTGCCACCGGCCAAGGAGGAGGTAGCGGATACGCCGCCGAGCAACACGCCACCGCAGAAGTCCGCGGCACCCGCGCCGAGCATCGCCTCCAACAGCAATGCCCTGCCGACCTGGCAGAGCGACCTGCTGCGTCACCTGGCGAAGTACAAGCGCTATCCGGAAGACGCTCGCCGTCGCGGCCTGCAAGGCATCAACCGGCTGCGCTTCGTGGTCGACGCCGAGGGCAAGGTGCTGTCCTACGCCCTGGCCGGAGGTTCCGGCAGTGCGTCGCTGGACCGGGCGACGCTGGAGATGATCCGCCGGGCGCAGCCTGTGCCCAAGCCGCCGCAGGAGTTGCTGAACAATGGCACGATCGAGGTGGTAGCGCCGTTCGTCTACTCGCTGGACCGACGCTGACACTTTTGTTTCTGTCACAAAACGGCAAGTCTGATAACGTGCGTCTATCGATTGCAGCCGCTATGCTGGGGCCGCAACTTCATGGACGCACGTTATGACCCTCACAGAATTACGCTACATCGTCACACTTGCCCAGGAGCAGCATTTCGGCCATGCCGCCGAGCGTTGCCACGTCAGCCAGCCGACCCTGTCGGTCGGTGTGAAGAAGCTCGAGGACGAGCTTGGCGTGCTGATCTTCGAGCGCAGCAAGAGCGCGGTGCGCCTGACCCCGGTCGGCGAGAGCATCGTCGCCCAGGCGCAGAAGGTCCTGGAGCAGGCCCAGGGGATCCGCGAACTGGCCCAGGCCGGCAAGAACCAACTGACCGCGCCACTCAAGGTCGGCGCCATCTATACCGTCGGCCCCTACCTCTTCCCGCACCTGATCCCCCAGTTGCACCGGGTGGCACCGCAGATGCCGCTGTACATCGAAGAGAACTTCACCCACGTGCTGCGCGAGAAGCTGCGCAACGGCGAACTGGATGCGGTGATCATCGCCCTGCCGTTCAACGAGGCCGACGTGCTCACCCTGCCGCTGTACGACGAGCCGTTCTACGCCCTGATGCCTGCCGACCACCCGTGGACCGCCAAGGACACCATCGACACGGCCATGCTCAACGACAAGAGCCTGCTGCTGCTCGGCGAGGGCCACTGCTTCCGCGACCAGGTGCTGGAAGCCTGCCCGACGATCAACAAGGGCGGCGAAGGGTCCAAGCACACCACCGTGGAGTCCAGCTCGCTGGAAACCATCCGCCACATGGTCGCCTCCGGCCTTGGCGTGTCGATCCTGCCGCTGTCGGCGGTACACAGCCATCACTACGCCCCGGGCGTGATCGAAGTGCGTCCGCTGACCGCGCCTTCGCCGTTCCGCACCGTGGCCATCGCCTGGCGCGCCAGCTTCCCGCGGCCGAAGGCCATCGAGCTGCTTGCCGACTCGATCCGCCTGTGCTCGGTGGCCAAGCCGCCCGTGGAACAGCCGGCCTGATCCCATGACGGAGTTGTCGAAGGTCCCGGTCACGGTGCTGAAGGGGGTCGGCGAGGCCATGGCCGAGAAACTCGCCAAGGTTGGCCTGGAGAACCTGCAAGATCTGCTGTTCCACCTGCCCCTGCGCTACCAGGATCGCACCCGCGTGGTGCCGATCGGCGCCCTGCGCCCGGGCCAGGATGCCGTCATCGAAGGCGTGGTCAGCGGCGCCGACGTGGTCATGGGCAAGCGCCGCAGCCTGGTGGTGCGCCTCGGGGACGGCAGCGGCGTGCTGAGCCTGCGCTTCTACCATTTCAGCAATGCGCAGAAAGAGGGCCTCAAGCGCGGCACCCACCTGCGCTGCTACGGCGAGGCACGCCCCGGCGCCTCGGGCCTGGAGATCTACCATCCGGAATATCGCGCGCTCAATGGCAGCGAGCCGCCACCGCCGGTGGAGCAGACCCTGACGCCCATCTACCCGACCACCGAAGGGCTGACCCAGCAACGCCTGCGCCTGCTCTGCCAACAGAGCCTGGCCATGCTCGGGCCGCGCAGCCTGCCCGACTGGCTGCCGGAGGAGCTGGCGCGGGACTACAGGCTGGCCCCGCTGGACGACGCCATCCGCTATCTGCACAACCCGCCTGCGGATGCCGACCTGGAAGAGCTCGCCGAAGGCCATCACTGGGCCCAGCATCGCCTGGCCTTCGAGGAGCTGCTGACCCACCAGCTTTCCCAGCAGCGCCTGCGCGAGAGCCTGCGCACCCTGCGCGCGCCGGTATTGCCGAAGGCCAGCCGGCTGCCGGCGCAGTACCTGGCCAACCTCGGCTTCACCCCAACCGGTGCCCAGCAGCGGGTCGGCAACGAGATCGCCTACGACCTGAGCCAGCCCGAACCCATGATGCGCCTGGTTCAGGGCGACGTTGGCGCCGGCAAGACCGTGGTCGCCGCCCTGGCCGCCCTGCAGGCCCTGGAAGCCGGCTACCAGGTGGCACTGATGGCGCCGACCGAGATCCTCGCCGAACAGCACTACATCACCTTCAAGCGCTGGCTGGAGCCGCTGGGTATCGAGGTCGCCTGGCTCGCCGGCAAGCTCAAGGGCAAGGCCCGCGCCAGCGCCCTGGAACAAATCGCCAGTGGCGTACCCATGGTCGTCGGCACCCATGCGCTGTTCCAGGAAGAAGTGAAGTTCCGCCACCTGGCTCTGGCGATCATCGACGAACAGCACCGCTTCGGTGTCCAGCAGCGCCTGGCCCTGCGCCAGAAAGGCGTGGCCGGCGAGCTGTGTCCGCACCAGTTGATCATGACCGCCACGCCCATTCCGCGCACGCTGGCCATGAGCGCCTATGCCGACCTGGATACCTCGATCCTCGACGAGCTGCCACCGGGCCGTACACCGGTGAACACCGTCCTGGTGGCCGACAGCCGACGCTTCGAGGTGGTCGAGCGGGTCCGCGCCGCCTGCGCCGAAGGCCGCCAGGCCTACTGGGTATGCACCCTGATCGAGGAGTCCGAGGAGCTGACCTGCCAGGCGGCCGAAAGCACCTTCGAGGAGCTGGGCAGCGCCTTGGGCGAACTGCGCGTGGGCCTGATCCACGGGCGCATGAAGCCGGCGCAGAAGGCTGCGGTCATGGCCGAGTTCAAGGAGGGCAACCTGCAGCTGCTGGTGGCCACCACGGTGATCGAGGTCGGCGTGGATGTGCCCAATGCCAGCCTGATGATCATCGAGAACCCCGAGCGCCTGGGCCTGGCCCAGTTGCACCAATTGCGCGGCCGGGTCGGCCGGGGCAGCGCGGTCAGCCATTGCGTGCTGCTCTATCATCCGCCGTTGTCGCAGATCGGCCGCGAACGGCTGGGCATCATGCGGGAAACCAACGACGGTTTCGTCATTGCCGAGAAGGACCTCGAGCTGCGCGGTCCGGGCGAGATGCTCGGGACCCGGCAGACCGGCCTGCTGCAGTTCAAGGTCGCCGACCTGATGCGCGACGCCGACCTGCTGCCGGCAGTGCGCGATGCCGCCCAGGCCCTGCTGGCGCGCTGGCCGGACCACGTCAGCCCGCTGCTCGAACGCTGGCTGCGGCACGGCCAGCAGTATGGCCAGGTGTGACGTCCGTCTGCGAATGGATCCAGCTTCCTACATAGGCTGGTTATACTTCGCGTTTAAAGAAAAACTTGGATACAGACCATGACTGAAGTTGCTCTGGACACCGCAACCCCACACGTACCGTCTGTCATCCGGCTATTGCTCGAAAAGCTTGGCGTGGCCTACCACGAAGTGCCCGAGCACCTATCGCTGCCGGCCACCTCGCGGGTTCAGGCGATCCTCCTCGAGGACGAAGTCGGCGCCTTGATGGCGTTGTTCCCACAGAGCCAGCTGCTGGACCTCAATCGCCTGACCGAGCTGACCGGCCGTAAACTGGTGGCCGTGCCCATGGCGCGCCTCAAGCACATGCTCGACAAGCATGGCCTCAAGACCTTGCCCGGCATTCCGGCGCTGACCAGCTCCCCCTGCCTCTATGAAGAAAGCCTGCTGCACGCCGACAAACTGCTGATCCAGTCGGGCGAGAGCGGCTTGTTGCTGGAGATCGAACGCGACGCGTTCAAGCGGATGCTGAACAAGGCCAGCGTGGGCAGCTTCGGCGAAGCGGTCAAGGACATCCGCCCCAACCTCGATCGCCCAGCCGACGACCCCAAGGAAATCACCCAGGCCGTCCAGGCCTTCACCGCCCGGCGTATCCAGCAACGCCTGGAGCAGACGATCGAGATTCCACCACTGGCGGACACCGCGCAGAAGATCATCAAGCTGCGTGTCGACCCCAATGCCAGCATCGACGACATCACCGGCGTGGTGGAGACCGATCCGGCCCTGGCCGCCCAGGTGGTCAGCTGGGCAGCGTCGCCCTACTACGCCTCACCCGGCAAGATCCGCTCGGTGGAGGATGCCATCGTGCGCGTGCTGGGCTTCGACCTGGTGATCAACCTCGCCCTGGGCCTGGCCCTGGGCAAGGCCATGAGCCTGCCCAAGGATCATCCGCAGCAGGCCACGCCGTACTGGCAGCAATCGATCTACACCGCCGCGGTGATCGAAGGGCTGACCCGGGCCATGCCCCGAGCGGAGCGTCCGGAAGCCGGCCTGACCTACCTGGCCGGCCTGCTGCACAATTTTGGCTACCTGCTCCTGGCCCATGTCTTCCCGCCGCACTTCTCGCTGATCTGCCGGCACCTGGAGGTCAATCCGCACCTGAACCACACCTTCGTGGAGCAGCACCTGCTGGGCATCAGCCGCGAACAGATCGGCGCCTGGCTGATGAAGCTGTGGGACATGCCGGAGGAGCTGTCGACCGCGTTGCGCTTCCAGCACGATCCGTCCTATGACGGCGAATATGCGGCCTTCCCTAACCTGGTCTGCCTGGCGACACGCCTGTTGCGCACGCGCGGCATCGGCTCGGGGCCCGAGGCGCCGATCCCGGATGCCTTGCTGGAACGCCTGGGGTTGAGCCGGGAGAAGGCCGAGGAGTCGGTCGACAAGGTGCTGGCGGCCGAGACCCTGCTGCGGGAGCTGGCTTCGCAGTTCAATGCGCCGCATTGATGCCCAGTGGGGATGTCCCTGTAGAAGCAAGCCTCGGCGTCAGCTTTTCTTCTTCGGCTTGAGGTACTTCATCAGCCCCTGGAACCAGATGACCAGGGCCGGGTTGCCCTTGATCTGGATGCTCTTGTCCTGGATGCCCTGCATGAAGGCCAGTTGCTTGTTGGCGGCCTGCAATGTGGCGAAGCCATAGGCGGCATCCTTGAAGGCAATGGCAAAGGCAGGTTGTGGGTGCTGGCCGCTCTTGCTGCTGACGCGCTCACCGCTGACGATGAAATGCCGGGCGACCTTGCC
The DNA here is from genome assembly GCF_040984075.1 of Pseudomonas sp. I2. NCBI lineage: Bacteria > Pseudomonadati > Pseudomonadota > Gammaproteobacteria > Pseudomonadales > Pseudomonadaceae > Pseudomonas > Pseudomonas sp. I2. The sequence continues at coordinate 930 of NZ_JBCGFQ010000051.1, read as the reverse complement.
GTCCAGGGTCTGCATCTGGAATACCAGGTCCTTGTCGCGCAATTGCTGCTGGAAGGCCGGATTGTTGCGGCTGGCCCTGGCCATCAGCAGACCCATGGCCCAGAGAAGAAAGCGGAACTTCATCAACGCGCCTCGACTTGAATGTGACTGAGCCGCGCAGTTTATCCCTTTATTGAACCTGCGATGCAAATCTGTTTTACCAGCTTTTGCCATGCCAACACGCACAACGGGCGCCCAAGGGCGCCCGTTCGAATAACGCTGGCTTGTAGGGCGTGGATCACTTGCCCTTCTTGGCAGCCTTGACGGGTTGGTTGACGCTGTCGCGTAGGTTCTTGCCAGGCTTGAAGGCGACGGTATTGCTGGCCTTGATCTTCACCGGTTGACCGGTTTGCGGGTTCTTGCCGGTGCGGGCACCGCGATGGCGTTTTTCGAAGGTGCCGAAACCGACCAGGGTGACGGTGTCCTTGTCGAGCGCACCGGTGATGCTGTCGAGAATCGCGTTAAGGACCTGGTTGGCCTTTTCCTTGGTCAGATCGGCCTTTTCGGCGATAACGGCGGCGAGTTCTGGTTTACGCATAGTGAAGCCTCTTGGACGGGATTTCTTGTTGTTATGCCGTGCTGCCCGATAGGCAGCGTTCAAGGCACCGCAGGCTCTAAACTGCGGCAGACGGGAATGAGGATGGCACGCTCACCGGAGCCGCGCCAGTACCTGGGCGGCCATTGTCGCGTCAAGAACAGGATATATCCGACAGAACGCCAGCCATTCACGCCATCAAGGGTGGCAACTGCCGATTCAGCGCCAGCTTTTCCATGACCGCCGTGCCCGTCAGCGCGTAACCCAGCAACCGGCCTTCGCGGTCATGGCAGAGCACCTTGAGGTCGGCGCCCTGCCCTTGCACCTGCCAGGTACCGTCGTGGCCGGGTGGGGGC
>NZ_JBCGFQ010000050.1:0-39023 GCF_040984075.1 Pseudomonas sp. I2 | reverse complement strand
CGCAGTTGGAGAACGCCGCCGAGATCGCCCTGGAACACAACCTGGGGCTGACCTGCGACCCGGTCGGCGGCCTGGTCCAGGTGCCGTGCATCGAGCGCAACGCCATCGCCGCGGTCAAGGCGATCAACGCGGTGCAGATGGCCCTGCGTGGCGACGGCGAGCACTTCATCTCCCTCGACCAGGTGATTCGCACCATGCGCGACACCGGTGCCGACATGCACGACAAGTACAAGGAAACCTCGCGCGGTGGCCTGGCGGTCAGCGCCATCGAGTGCTGATGCGCCGTTTTCGCCCGTTCCAGGCCGCTGTGCCACCTGTTGGCGCAGCGGCCGACACCCACCGGCCGTCGGCTGTCGCTACCAGAGGTGTCGTTGTCGGTGACACTCAAGTATGTCGCTTCTGGGCATCTTTCCCACAAGTGCTACCGAATTGCTCAGCAGTTACATGCAAAGGCGCTGGCGCGCCTGTTTGCGTTTACCTACCACCTCGCCAGAAAAGCTCTACACGTCGCATGACGACGTCGTTTTTGAGTTTTTTTGGATAGCCGTTCAATTTCAGGCACGGCGTTTGCGTCGAGATTGGCAAAGCCCCTGCATCCGAATCGGGGCCATTACAAGAAACAGTGCCCGCCTGAGGCACACCCTGCATTTGTGTGAGGAGAAATCGCGATGACGTCGTACACCTCCGGGAATCCAACCCAGAACCGCACAGCCCCCCAGTCCATCGGCTTTCTCCTGCTGGACAACTTCACCCTCATTTCCCTGGCGTCCGCGGTCGAGCCCCTGCGTATGGCCAACCAGTTGTCCGGCCGCGAGCTGTACCGCTGGCACACCCTGACGGTCGATGGCGGCCAGGTCTGGGCCAGCGATGGCCTGCAGATCACCCCCGATGCGGCCATGCACAGCGCGCCGCCGATGGATACCGTGATCGTCTGCGGTGGCGTCGGCATCCAGCGCTCGGTGACCCGTGAGCACGTCACCTGGCTGCAGGCCCAGGCCCGCCAGTCGCGCCGCCTGGGTGCGGTGTGCACCGGCAGCTGGGCGCTGGCCTGTGCAGGCCTGCTCGACGGTTTCGACTGCAGCGTGCACTGGGAATGCCTGGCGGCCATGCAGGAGGCCTTCCCGCGGGTCAACATGAGCACCCGTCTGTTCACCCTCGACCGCAACCGCTTCACCAGTTCCGGCGGTACCGCGCCGCTGGACATGATGCTGCACCTGATCAGCCGCGACCATGGCCGCGAACTGTCGGCGGCGATCTCCGAGATGTTCGTCTACGAGCGCATCCGCAACGAACAGGATCATCAGCGCGTACCGCTCAAGCACATGCTCGGCACCAACCAGCCGAAGCTGCAGGAGATCGTTGCGCTGATGGAGGCCAACCTGGAGGAGCCGATCGACCTGGACGAGCTGGCCGTGTACGTCTCGGTGTCGCGGCGCCAGCTCGAGCGCCTGTTCCAGAAGTACCTGCACTGCTCGCCGTCGCGCTACTACCTGAAGCTGCGGCTGATCCGTGCGCGTCAGTTGCTCAAGCAGACGCCCATGTCGATCATCGAGGTGGCGTCGGTGTGCGGGTTCGTGTCCACGCCGCACTTCTCCAAGTGCTACCGCGAATACTTCGGCATTCCGCCGCGTGACGAGCGTGTCGGCTCCAATACCGCGCAACAGGTGGCGATGATGCCGATCCCGCAGGCCATGGCCCTGTCGCCCCATGGTGGGCCGCTGGGGGCACTGAGCCAGGCGCGCAACGAGTCGACGTTTGCCAGTGTGAGGCTCTGAGCTGTTGGGGCCGCCAATCAGGCTAATGCTGTTCACTTAAGCAATTGGGGCCGCCTTGCGGCCCTTCGCGGGCAAGCCCGCTCCCACAAGTACGCTGCAAATGCACGACCCTGTGGGAGCGGGCTTGCCCGCGAAGGGCTGCAAGGCAGCCCCAATCGATGTCACATCGGACTTAAGTGAACAGCATTAGCCAATCAGGCGCGTTTGTTGAACTGCGCCAACGCCGGCAACAGCTGCTTGTCGATGGCCTGGCGCACGGCCGGGAGGATGGTGGCGCTGCCGGTGTACATCTGCTCGACCATGCCGCGCAGGGCCCGGGCATTGGGTTCGGTCAGGCCGCGCACGGCGACCTCGCAGGCCTGTTCGGCACTGGCCCCGGCCGGCATCTCGAAGCCCAGGGCGCGCAGTTGGCCCAGCAGGTCGTCCTGATCGATCAAATCCGCATGCATCATGGCTGTTGTCCCTTTTATCGCTAAGAGAGTGCTGCTGTGATTCACGACCGATTCTGTGTCCACGGCGACATGCCCGCAAGGGCAGTGTGTCGCAATGGCTGCTTTGGCTAAGAACAGGTCGTTCCCGGCTAAATCGACGGCCCGCAGAGGCCGCACACTGGGGTCATTCACGGCAACGGAGGGTTTGGTCACCCTCGCTCATGCAAAGTGGATGTTGCTCGCTCTTGGCCCCGGATGCTCACGGCTTTCCGGGGTTATTTTTTTCTGCGGTACATACCTTCGGGGCCGCTGTGCGCGCCTTTCGCGACACAGCGGCCCCAACTGGCATCGGTCAACCAGGCAAGCGCATCACGCGCCCGACGAACTCGGCAGGCGGCAGGTCTCGTTGTGCCTCCCGCAACCCTTGCAGCAACGCCACGCTGCGCTCGCCAAACGGCGCCGACTTCGGCCCCGCCAGGTCCACATGCAGCAGCATCTGCTCGCTGGCCGCCAACGCCTCGTCGAACCCTGCCCGGTGCAGGCTGTGGTACACATGCAGGCGCTTCTTGTCGAAGCCGACGATCTGCGTCTGCACCCACACCTCGGTGCCGAGCTTCACCTCATGCAGGTAGTTGATGTGCGCCTCCAGGGTGAACAGCGAATGGCCGCTCTGCCCACGGCTGTCGGCATCCAGGCCGATGCGCTCCATCAGCGCATCGGTGGCGTAGCTGAAGATCAGCAGGTAATAGGCATCGCGCAGATGGCCGTTGTAGTCGACCCAGCCCTCCTGGACTGGAGTGCGGTAGGTGGTCAGTGCTGGCATCAGGTGCTCCTCAATCGCCGAAGGCCATGCCGTGCTGGGCCTTGCTGTGCTTCACCGCCTCCAGTACCGCCAGCAGGGTGTCGTCACGGTAGCGCTCCAGCGCGGCGATGCTGTGCTCGCCCAACTGCTCGGCGGTGCCCTCGACCACATCGTCGATCAGCTTGTCGGTCAGTTCCGGGGCCGGCAGGTAGGTCCAGGGCAGCTTGAGCGCCGGGCCGAACTGCGACATGAAGTGACGCATGCCAGCATCGCCACCGGCGAGGGTGTAGGTCAGGAAGGTGCCCATGAACGACCAGCGCAGGCCGGCGCCGAAGCGGATCGCGTCGTCGATCTCGCCCGTGCTGGCCACACCATCGTTGACCAGGTGCAGGGCCTCGCGCCACAGCGCTTCGAGCAGGCGGTCGGCGATGAAGCCGGGAACCTCCTTGCGCACGTGCAGCGGGCGCATGCCCAGCGCGGTGTAGATGGTCTTCGCGGCTTCGATGGCCTCGGGGGCGGTGCGCTGGCCGCCGACGATCTCCACCAGCGGCAGCAGGTACACCGGGTTGAACGGGTGGCCTACCACGCAGCGCTCGGGGTGGGTGGACGACTCGTAGAACTCGCTCGGCAGCAGCCCCGAGGTGCTGGAACCGATGATCGCGTTGGGTTTGGCCGCGGCACTGATCCTGGCATGCAGGTCGAGCTTGAGGTCCAGGCGCTCCGGGGCGCTTTCCTGGATGAAGTCGGCGTCGCGCACGCACGCCTCGATGGTGCTGACGAACGTCAGCCGGTCCTGCGCCGCGCCGGGCGCCAGGCCTTGTTTCTCAAGGGCTGGCCAGGCATTGGCGATGCGCTTGCGCAGGGCCTGCTCGGCGCCGGGGGCCGGGTCCCAGGCGACCACGTCCAGGCCGTGGGCCAGGGCGCGAGCGACCCAGCCGCTGCCGATGACGCCGCTACCCAGGGCGGCGAAGGTCTTGATCTCGGTGATGTAAGGCATGTCGAACGGCTCCTGAATTAGCGGCGCTTGAGGTTCATCTTTTCCCGGCCTTCTGCCGGGCTGAGGACACGGCCGCCCATGCGGGTGATGATTTCCGCCGCGCGTTCGACCAACTGGCCGTTGCTGGCCAGCACGCCACGATCCAGGTACAGGTTGTCTTCCAGCCCCACCCGTACGTTGCCGCCGAGCAGCACGGCCTGGGCCGCCATGGGCATCTGCATGCGGCCGATGCCGAAGCCGGCCCAGGTCACACCGGCGGGCAGGTTGTCGACCATGGCCTTCATGGTGGTGGTGTCCGCCGGCGCGCCCCACGGGATGCCCAGGCACAGCTGGAACAGCGGGTCGTCCAGCAGGCCTTCCTTCATCATCTGCTTGGCGAACCACAGGTGGCCGGTGTCGAAGATTTCCAGCTCGGCCTTCACGCCCAGCTCGGTGATGCGCTTGGCGCCGGCACGCAGTTGGCTCGGGGTGGAGACGTAGATGGCGTTGCCGTCGCCGAAGTTGAGGGTGCCGCAGTCGAGGGTGCAGATCTCTGGCAGCAGTGCCTCCACGTGGGCCAGGCGCTCCAGTGGGCCGATCAGGTCGGTGCCCGGGCCGAAGGCCATGGGTGTTTCGCCAGGGCCGATCTCCAGATCGCCGCCCATGCCGGCGGTGAGGTTGACGATCACGTCCACGTCGGCCTCGCGGATGCGCTCCATCACTTCGCGGTACAGCGCCACGTCGCGGCTGAAACGGCCGGTCTCGGGGTCGCGGACGTGGCAATGGACCACGGTGGCGCCGGCCTTGGCGGCTTCCACGGCGGATTCGGCGATCTGCTTGGGCGTGACAGGGACGAGGTGGCTCTTGGCGACCGTGTCGCCGGCGCCGGTGAGGGCACAGGTGATGATGACGTCGTGGTTCATGGTGTGTTCCTTGTGGTGTCGGTGGTGGCCCAATCGCCGGCAAGCCGGCTCCCACAGGGCGTGGTGAGCCCTGGTGCGTGGAGCGCCTGGGGGAGCTGGCTTGCCGGCGATGAGGCCGGGTCAGTTGGCGGTGAGCTTGAGGTTCTCGGCCGCGGGCTTGCCATCGAAGGTGGTCACGCCTTGCAGCCAGCGCGCCTTGTCCTCGGGGTGGTCCTTGAGCCACTGGCGGGCCGACTCCAGCGGGTCCTTGTGGTCGAGCAGCGGCTGCATCATGCGGCTCTCGTCCTCGGCGCTGAAGCTCAGGTTGGCCAGCAGGCGGTGGGCGTTGGGGCAACGTTCGGCATAGTCCGGCGCGGTGACGGTCCACACCGTGGCACGGCCTTCGTCGGGGCCCAGGGCATCCTGGCTGCCATCGAGGTAGGTCATGTCGATGTTGACGTTCATCGGGTGCGGCGCCCAACCGAAGAACACCACCGCCTGCTTGCGCCGTACGGCCCGGTCGACCGCGGCGAGCATGCCGGCCTCGCTGGACTCGACCAGCTGGAACTTGCCCAGGCCGAACTGGTTCTTGGCGATCATGGCCTTGATCTGGGTGTTGGCCCCGGAGCCAGGCTCGATGCCGTAGATCTTGCGGCCCAGTTCCTTCTCGAACTTGTGGATGTCGGCGAAGCTCTTCAGGCCCTTGTCGGCGAGGTACTTCGGCACCGCCAGGGTGGCCCGGGCGTCGTCCAGGCTGGGTCTGTCGAGGACCTTGACCTGCCCGGCCTGGATGAACGGGGTGATGGTCTGGGTCATGATCGGGTTCCAGTAGCCCAGGAACATGTCCAGGCGCTTGTCGCGGATCCCGGCGAAGATGATCTGCTGCGAGGCGCTGGTCTGCTTGGTCTGGTAACCCAGGCCATCGAGCAGGACCTGGGCCATGGCGCTGGTGGCGATGACATCGGTCCAGTTGACCACGCCCAGGCGTACGTTCTTGCAAACGGCGGGCTCGGCGGCGAACAGGGGCGTGGCAAGGGTGCTGCTCAGGGCGAGGGACAACAGGCTGCGGCGGATCAAGCTGTGCATGGTGGCTCTCCAACGGCAGTGCATATTGTTATGGGATCGGCCTCTGTGGGCCGTGTGAACACGCTACGCTGCTGGCAGGGTGGAAAATCGCACCCTGGCGACCAACAATTGCACACAAGCGACCACTTCTGCCGTGGAACATATCAATGCCGCAAACCATCCACTTCCTGCTGTTGCCGGGCTTCTCGGCCATGGGCTTCATTTCGGCGCTGGAGCCCTTGCGCGTGGCCAACCGTTTTCGCGGGCCGCTGTACCGCTGGCGAGTGCTGAGCCTGGAGGGTGACGCGGTGCAGGCGAGCAATGGCATGTCGGTGAACGTCGACGGCGCCCTGGGCGAGGGCGAGCGGGGCAGTATGCTGCTGGTGGTGGCCGGCTTCGAGCCGTTGGCCTGCTACGGCCCTGTGCTGCAACAGGCGCTGCGCCGTCTCGACCATGAGGGGGTGATCCTTGGCGGTATCGATACCGGCGCGGTGGTGCTGGCCGAGGCCGGCCTGCTCGACGGGTATCGGGCGACCCTGCACTGGGAGGCGCTGGAGGCTTTCAAGGAGCGCTACCCGCGCCTGCAGGCGACCCAGGAGCTGTTCGAGATCGACCGCCGGCGCATCACCTGCGCCGGCGGCACCGCCTCCATCGACCTGATGCTCGACCTGATCGCCCAGGGCCATGGCAGCGAACTGGCGGTGCAAGTGTCGGAGCAGTTCGTGCTCGGGCGCATCCGCCCGCGCCAGGACCACCAGCGCATGCAAATCGCCTCGCGCTACGGCATCAGCAACAAGAAGCTGGTGCGGGTGATCGGCGAGATGGAGCGCAACACCGAGCAGCCGCTCAATACCCAGGTGCTGGCCGAGGCCGTGCAGGTCACCCGGCGGCAACTGGAGCGGCTGTTCCGCCTGCATCTGGACGACACGCCCAGCGGCTTCTATCTGCGCCTGCGGTTGGACAAGGCGCGGCAGTTGCTGCGCCAGACCGACATGAGCGTGCTGGAGGTGGGGGTGGCCTGTGGGTTCGAGTCGGCGTCGTATTTCACCCGTTGCTACCGGGCACGCTTCGAGCGCTGTCCCAGGGAGGATCGGCGGCAAGCCGGCGATGGGGCGCGAAGCGGCCCCAAATGACAGTTGGGCGCGCCGTCGAGATCATGGCTGGCCAATGGACTGCAGGTACTCCGATCGCTCATCGCTACGCTGGGCGATACAGGTGTTCCAGGCCGCCTCGAACGCCTGGCTGCCAGGCTTCCCTGCAAAGGTCTCGACTTTGCAGTCGGCATCACGCAGCTGCACCCAGAGTTTTTCGGCAGCGTCCATTCGCTCGATCAGCGCCGTGGCCTGGCCGACTTCGTCCGCATACTGGTCGCGGATGCGCTGGACCAGTTCGTCATAGGCCGCCTTCAGCTCCCGCTCGGCGGTGTGCTTGTTGAAGGCGGCGCAGGCATAGCCCTGCTGATCGGTCTCGACGTTGTCGCAGGGCGTGCTTTCCTCCTCGCCGGCCTGGGCACCCAGGGCCACGCTCAGCAACACCAGCCATGCCATTGATTTCATCCGTTTTCTCCTTAAACAGGCTGACGAATCGCAGGCGATTCTCGCTCAGCCTGCGACGCTGCGGTAGCTCCCGACGCAAATGTTCATGAATGGCCAAAAACGACGGTTGTCGAGAGTCGCTCTCATCGCCACACGCCGTGCCAGAGCGCGCCCTGTCGCTCATTGACGCTTTCGGCAAACCCCCTGTCGTTTTTGCACCGGGGCGCCTCGGGCGGCAGGCATATGCTGGCCCCAAAGCGCCGGCACAAGGTTCGGCGTGGCCCAAGTCAATAAAAGGGGACAGCCTGATGAGCCCAGCCGAACTTCACGCCGACAGCATCGTCATCGATGGCCTGATCATCGCCAAATGGAACCGCGAGCTGTTCGAGGACATGCGCAAGGGTGGCCTGACCGCGGCCAACTGCACGGTATCGGTCTGGGAGGGCTTCAAGGCCACCGTCGACAACATCGCCGCCAGCCAGAAGCTGATCCGCGAGAACAGCGACCTGGTCATGCCGGTGCGCACCACCGCCGACATCCGCAAGGCCAAGGAGCTGGGCAAGACCGGCATCCTCTTCGGCTTCCAGAACGCCCACGCCTTCGAAGACCAGATCGGCTACGTCGACGTGTTCAAGCAGCTGGGCGTGGGCATCGTGCAGATGTGCTACAACACCCAGAACCTGGTGGGCACCGGCTGCTACGAGCGCGACGGCGGCCTGTCGGGCTTCGGTCGCGAGATCGTCGCCGAGATGAACCGCGTCGGCATCATGTGCGACCTGTCCCACGTCGGCTCCAAGACCAGCGAGGAAGTCATCCTCGAGTCGAAGAAGCCGGTCTGCTATTCCCATTGCCTGCCCTCGGGCCTGAAGGAGCACCCGCGCAACAAGTCGGACGAAGAGCTGAAGTTCATCGCCGACCACGGCGGCTTCGTCGGCGTGACCATGTTCGCGCCGTTCCTGGCCAAGGGCATCGACTCGACCATCGACGACTACGCCGAGGCCATCGAGTACACCATGAACATCGTCGGTGAGGACGCCATCGGCATCGGCACCGACTTCACCCAGGGCCACGGCCAGGACTTCTTCGAGTACCTGACCCACGACAAGGGTTACGCCCGTCGCCTGACCAATTTCGGGAAGATCATCAACCCGCTGGGGATCCGCACTGTCGGCGAGTTCCCCAACCTCACCGAGACCCTGCTCAAGCGCGGCCACTCCGAACGGGTGGTGCGCAAGATCATGGGTGAGAACTGGGTGAATGTCCTCAAGGACGTCTGGGGCGAGTAAGCCGCTCTCCAAGCCTGAAAAGCCCCGGCCAGCAACGTCGGGGCATCCAACAAAAATTTTTATGGAGTTGAGTTTCCATGGCCAAGATCGCCCCGCAATTGCCAATCGAAGTCGACAGCGAGACCGGTGTCTGGACCACCGATGCCCTGCCGATGCTCTACGTGCCACGGCATTTCTTCGTCAACAACCACATGGGCATCGAGGAAGTGCTGGGCGCTGACGCCTACGCCGAGATCCTCTACAAGGCCGGTTACAAGTCGGCCTGGCACTGGTGCGAAAAAGAAGCCGAATGCCATGGCCTGGAAGGCGTGGCGGTGTTCGAGCACTACATGAAGCGCCTGTCCCAGCGCGGCTGGGGCCTGTTCGAGATCCAGGACATCGACTTGGACAAGGGCACCGCCAGCGTCAAGCTCGAGCATTCGGCGTTCGTCTACGTCTACGGCAAGGTCGGCCGCAAGGTCGACTACATGTTCACCGGCTGGTTCGCCGGTGCCATGGACCAGATCCTGGCTGCCCGTGGCAGTTCCATCCGCACCGTGGCCGAACAGGTCTACGGCGGGTCGGAAGAAGGCCACGACGACGGCCTGTTCATCGTCAAGCCGCTGTAAGCCGGAGAGAGCGTCATGGCATTCGAAGCAATGTTCCAGCCGATCCAGATCGGCAAGCTGACCATCCGCAACCGCGTGCTCAGCACCGCGCACGCCGAGGTCTACGCCACCGACGGCGGCATGACCACCGAGCGCTACGTCAAGTACTACGAAGAGAAGGCCAAGGGCGGCATCGGCCTGGCCATCTGCGGCGGTTCGTCGGTGGTGGCCATCGACAGCCCGCAGGAGTGGTGGTCGTCGGTGAACCTGTCGACCGACCGGATCATCCCGCACTTCCAGAACCTGGCCGACGCCATGCACAAGCATGGCGCCAAGATCATGATCCAGATTACCCACATGGGCCGGCGCTCGCGCTGGGACGGCTTCAACTGGCCGACCCTGATGTCGCCGTCGGGCATCCGCGAACCCGTGCACCGTGCCACCTGCAAGACCATCGAGGTGGAGGAGATCTGGCGGGTCATCGGCAACTACGCCCAGGCCGCGCGCCGGGCGAAGGAAGGCGGCCTGGACGGCGTCGAGCTGTCGGCGGTGCACCAGCACATGATCGACCAGTTCTGGAGCCCACGGGTCAACAAGCGTACCGACGAATGGGGCGGCAGCTTCGAAGGCCGCATGAAGTTCGGCCTGGAAGTGCTCAAGGCGGTGCGCGCCGAGGTCGGTGACGACTTCTGCGTGGGCATGCGCATCTGCGGCGACGAATTCCACCCCGATGGCCTGAGCCACGAGGACATGAAGGAGATCGCCAAGTACTACGACGCCACCGGCATGCTCGACTTCATCGGCGTGGTCGGCTCGGGCTGCGACACCCACAACACCCTGGCCAACGTCATCCCCAACATGAGCTACCCGCCGGAGCCGTTCCTGCACCTGGCTGCCGGCATCAAGGAAGTGGTCAAGGTCCCGGTGCTGCACGCGCAGAACATCAAGGACCCGAACCAGGCCACGCGCATCCTCGAAGGCGGCTACGTGGACATGGTCGGTATGACCCGCGCGCACATGGCCGACCCGCACCTGATCGCCAAGATCAAGATGGGCCAGGTCGACCAGATCAAGCAGTGCGTCGGTGCCAACTACTGCATCGACCGCCAGTACCAGGGCCTGGATGTGCTGTGCATCCAGAACGCCGCGACCTCCCGTGAATACATGGGCGTGCCGCACATCATCGAGAAGTCCACCGGGCCCAAGCGCAAGGTGGTGGTGGTCGGCGCCGGCCCTGCCGGCATGGAGGCGGCCCGCGTGGCGGCCGAGCGCGGCCACGACGTCACCGTGTTCGAGAAGAAGGAGCAGATTGGCGGGCAGATCACCATCGCCGCCAAGGCACCGCAGCGTGACCAGATCGCCGGCATCACCCGCTGGTACCAGCTGGAGTTCGCCCGCCTGAAGGTCGACCTGCGCCTGGGCACCGCGGCGGATGCGCAGACCATCATGGACCTGCGCCCGGACATCGTCGTGCTGGCGGTGGGCGGCCATCCGTTCGTCGAGCAGAACGAGCACTGGGGCGCCGCCGAAGGGCTGGTGGTCAGCAGCTGGGACATCCTCGACGGCAAGGTCGCGCCGGGCAAGAACGTGCTGGTGTACGACACCATCTGCGAGTTCACCGGCATGTCCACGGCGGACTTTCTGGCCGACAAGGGCTGCCAGGTGGAGATCGTCACCGACGACATCAAGCCGGGTGTGGCCATGGGCGGCACCACCTTCCCGACCTACTACCGCAGCCTCTATCCGAAAGAGGTGATCATGACCGGCGACATGATGCTGGAAAAGGTCTACCGCGAGGGCGACAAGGTGATCGCGGTGCTGGAGAACGAGTACACCGGCGCCAAGGAAGAGCGCGTGCTCGACCAGGTGGTGGTGGAAAACGGCGTGCGGCCGGACGAGGAACTCTACTACGCGCTCAAGGACGGCTCGCGCAACAAGGGCCAGATCGACATCGAGGCGTTGTTCGCCATCCAGCCGCAGCCGATCCTCAGCCAGCCGGGCGAGGGCTACCTGCTATACCGCATCGGCGACTGCGTGGCCCAGCGTAACGTGCATGCGGCGATCTATGACGCCTTGCGCCTGTGCAAGGATTTCTAGGCTAGCTGCAAGTTTCGAGCGGCAAGCGGCAAGCAGAAGCAGTCCTCATCGCTTCTGCTTGCGGCCATCGCTCCGAGAGTTGCTTGGAAACGATTCTGCGTAACAGCGATGAGCCAGCCGTTGTAAGCAGCCAGCAAGAGCGACTCGGCTTTTTCTTGCGGCTTGCAGCTTGCAGCTCGCAGCTCAAAGGTGCCTAGCGATGTTGAACACCCTTCTACCCATCCTGCTGTTCGCTGCCCTTGTGCTGGCGGTGCTCGGCGCCCTGCGCCGGGTGCGCATGTGGCGGCGTGGCCGGCCGTCCAAGGTCAACCTGATCGGCGGCCTGCTGGCCATGCCGCGACGCTACCTGGTGGACCTGCACCATGTGGTCGAGCGCGACAAGTACATGTCCAAGACCCACGTGGCCACGGCGGGCGGCTTCGTCCTGTCGGCAGTGCTGGCGATCCTGGTGCACGGCTTCGGCCTGCAGAGCAAGATCCTCGGTTACGCCCTGCTGGTGGCCACGGTGATCATGTTCAGTGGCGCCATCTTCGTCTTCAAGCGGCGCCTGGACCCGCCTTCGCGGCTGTCCAAGGGCCCCTGGATGCGCCTGCCCAAGAGCCTGCTGGTGTTCGCCGCGAGCTTCTTCGTCGCCACCTTGCCGGTGGCCGGCATCCTGCCCGAGGGCACGGGCGGCTGGCTGCTGGTGGCGCTGCTCGGCGTGGGCGTGCTGTGGGGCGTGTCGGAGCTGTTCTTCGGCATGACCTGGGGTGGGCCGATGAAGCACGCCTTCGCCGGCGCCCTGCACCTGGCCTGGCACCGCCGCGCCGAGCGCTTCGGCGGTGGCCGCTCCACCGGCCTCAAACCGCTGGACCTGGAAGACCCGAATGCGCCCCTGGGCGTGGAAAAACCGGTGGACTTCACCTGGAACCAGCTGCTGGGCTTCGACGCCTGCGTGCAGTGCGGCAAGTGCGAGGCCATGTGCCCGGCGTTCGCCGCCGGCCAGCCGCTGAACCCGAAGAAGCTGATCCAGGACATGGTCATCGGCCTGGCCGGTGGCACCGACGCCACCTTCGCCGGCAGCCCCTACCCGGGCAAGCCGATCGGCGAGCATGGCGGCCATCCGCACCAGCCGATCGTCAATGGCCTGGTCGATGCCGAGACCCTGTGGTCGTGCACCACCTGCCGCGCCTGCGTCGAGGAGTGCCCGATGATGATCGAGCACGTCGATGCCATCGTCGACATGCGCCGCCACCTCACCCTGGAGAAGGGCGCGACCCCGAACAAGGGCGCCGAGGTGCTGGACAACCTGATCGCCACCGACAACCCCGGCGGTTTCAACCCTGGCGGGCGGATGAACTGGGCGGCCGACCTCAACCTCCAGCTGCTGTCCGAGGTGAAGAACACCGAGGTACTGTTCTGGGTCGGCGATGGTGCCTTCGACATGCGCAACCAGCGCACCCTGCGCGCCTTCGTCAAGGTGCTCAAGGCCTCTGGCGTGGACTTCGCCGTGCTCGGCCTGGAGGAGCGCGACAGCGGTGACGTGGCGCGCCGTCTGGGCGATGAGGCGACCTTCCAGCAATTGGCCCGGCGCAACATCCAGACGCTGAGCAAGTACCGCTTCCAGCGCATCGTCACCTGCGACCCGCACAGCTTCCATGTGCTGAAGAACGAATACGGCGCCCTGGGCGGCGAGTACCAGGTGCAGCACCACAGCACCTACATCGCCGAGCTGATCGCCGCCAACAAGCTCAACCTGGGCCAGCACAAGGGGGGCAGCGTCACCTACCACGACCCGTGCTACCTGGGCCGCTACAACGGCGAATACGAAGCCCCGCGCGAGGTGCTCAAGGCCTTGGGCATCGAGGTCCGCGAGATGCAGCGCTCGGGCTTGCGCTCCCGCTGCTGCGGCGGTGGCGGCGGTGCGCCGATCACCGACATACCGGGCAAGCAGCGTATCCCCGACATGCGCATGGACGACATCCGCGAGACCGAGGCAGAGCTGGTGGCGGTGGGTTGCCCGCAATGCACGGCGATGCTCGAAGGCGTGGTCGAACCCCGCCCGCAGATCAAGGACCTGGCCGAGTTGGTGGCCGACGTGCTGATCGAAGACGACACCCCGGCGACCAAGCCCCAGGTGGCCAAACGTGAACCTGCGGAGGTGCACTGATGAGCGACATCATCCGCCGCGACCCTCGTGCCGAGTGGATCGCACGTAACCGCCTGCACCCGCTGCATGCGGCGATGCAGACCCAGCAGACTAGCTGGATGGGGCCCAACGGCCTCATCCGCAAGAACCCTCATGCGATCGCCGCCGGCTTCATCGGCCCCAGCGGCATCAAGCGCATCGACCGCAGCGGCGCCCAGCAGGGCACCAGCGGTGGGGCACGGCGCAGTGCTGGTGCCCAGGTGCAACTGCCATTGCACCAGGTCGCGGAGCCGGCGTTCTACATCGCCGTGGTGCCGGACATGGTCGGCGGCCGTCTGGGCAGCCACGACCGCGACCTGCTCGGGCTTGCCCACAGCCTGGCGGGCAGCGACGGCGCGGTGCTGGCTATCGTCTTCGGCGAGCACAAGGAGAGCAACTTTTCCACAGCCGGTGTCGATCGCCTGCTGGTCATCGAGGGCGAGGCGTTCGAAGGTTATGCACCGGAGCAACTGGTGCAGGGCCTGCGCGCTGTGGATAACCAGTTCTCGCCACGTCACTGGCTGTTGCCCGACAGCCGCACCGGCGGTGGCGAACTCGGTCGGCGCCTGGCCGCCGCGCTCGGCGAGCGCCCGGCGACGCGGGTCTGGCAGGTCAAGGACGGCCAGTGCATCGGCCGCGCCGGGGCCGGCCAGCAAGACCTGCAACGTGGCTTGGCGCGGTTGATCCTGGCCGCCGCCGAGTGCGCCGAGCCGGTCAGCGAAACCCGCCACGAGGCACTGCCGGTGGAGTTGTCCACAAGCGTGGCCCGCAGCCTGTCGCGCATCGAGGACCTTGGCCCGGTGGCCGTGGACCCGGCAGCCATCGCCATGGCCGAGGCCGAGTTCATCGTCTCCGGCGGCAACGGGGTCAAGGACTGGGCGCTTTTCCACAAGGCAACCGCTGCGCTCGGCGCCACCGAGGGGGCGTCGCGGGTGGCGGTGGACGACGGTTTCATGCCGCGTAACCGCCAGGTCGGCGCCACGGGTACCTGGGTGACCGCACGGGTCTACGTGGCTGTGGGTATCTCTGGCGCGATCCAGCACCTGCAAGGCATCGGCGCCTGCGACAAGGTGGTGGCAGTGAACATGGACCCAGGCTGCGACATGATCAAACGGGCCGACCTGTCAGTGATTGGCGACAGCTCGGCGATTCTCCAGGCGCTGATCGAGGCTGTGGACAACTACCGCAGCGCCAGCCAGCGCGACGCGGCATAAGGGCACGAGCATGAGTACGAAAGTCATCAGCCTGGTCTCCATCGGCGCCCACCCCAGCTCCGGCCGCACCCGCCGTGCCGAGCAGGATGCCCGTGCGGTGGAGCTGGGCCTGCAACTGGCTGGGGATAACCTGCAGGTGGTACATGCCGGCGATCCCCGGGAAGAGGCCCTGCGTGCCTACCTGGGCATGGGGCTGGATCACCTGGACGTGCTGGAGCAGCCAGCGGGCGCCGATGTGCTGGGCGTGCTCGGTGATTACCTGCGCGAGGCGGGCGCCCAGTTGGTACTGACCGGCAGCCAGGCGGAAACTGGCGAAGGGTCGGGCATGCTGCCGTTCCTCCTGGCCGAGAAGCTGGGTTGGCCACTGGTGGTCGGGCTGGCGGAGGTGGAATCCATCGACAACGGCACTGCGCAGGTATTGCAGGCGCTGCCCCGTGGCCAGCGGCGCCGGTTGAAGGTACGCCTGCCCTTGCTGGCGACTGTGGATAACGCCGCGCCCAAGCCGCGCCAGAGCGCCTTCGGCCCAGCCCGGCGCGGCGTGCTGGCGGCGCGCAATGTCGAGGTGGTGGAGGACGAGCTGCTGGCTGACGCCGAGCTGCAACCGGCCCGGCCACGGCCCAAGCGGCTCAAGGTGATCAAGGCCAAGAGCGGTGCCGACCGCATGAAGGCTGCCACGGCCAAGGCCAGTGGCGGGGGCGGCAAGGTGCTCAAGGACGTTTCTCCACAGGAGGGCGCCGAGGCCATCCTGAAGTTGCTGGTGGAGGAGGGGGTGTTGCGCTAGCCATCCATCCGAACGACCCGAAGCCCGCCCTGCAGGTTATGCAGGGCGGGCTTTTTTACACACCGAATCTGTTCGCCAACCTGTTGATAAAATGTTTGCG
The DNA here is from genome assembly GCF_040984075.1 of Pseudomonas sp. I2. Classification (NCBI taxonomy): domain Bacteria; kingdom Pseudomonadati; phylum Pseudomonadota; class Gammaproteobacteria; order Pseudomonadales; family Pseudomonadaceae; genus Pseudomonas; species Pseudomonas sp. I2. Next base: position 23,305 of record NZ_JBCGFQ010000050.1, on the reverse strand, counting down.
CTTCGCTGTAGGCCGCGTGGTTACTGGATTTCAGAGGTTTGGTCAAAATATGATCAGGCCTTGGCTGGGGCACTCCGTGTCGTTTTGATGTCGACCCGGGGAAGATTCCAGGATGTTGCCCACAATCGCTGTTGGTCGCTCTGTGGATAATCTGTTTGGTATACGCTGTAGCCAGCGAATTCATTGGTCTGTATGAAAGTGATCAATAAATGATCAATTGACCCTGGAATACCCTTCGGGTGGCCTGCGACAAGGCCTTTGGAGGATTATCCACAAGTCTCGGCGAAGGCTGCCTTATCTTGCTCACAAAGTCTGTTGGTCGGTCTGTGGACAAGATGTTCGGTAATCGCTGTAGGCCAAGTAATCAAAGGCTTACAGCGTTTTGGTCAAAAAGTGATCGATACTTGGCAGTGGCAAGCTGGAGGGTTTTTCACAAATACTGTGCGTCAGCTTGTGGATAAAATGTTGGCCCTTGCCTGCAGGCCTTGGCAGCTCTGGGCTGTATTGAACCTGATCAATAAATGATCGGCCTGGTGAGGCCATGATGCCCGAGGCAAAAAAAAGAGCAGCCTCCCGACTGCCCTCTTTCACTATCCGGCGCCTTACTGCGTCTTCACTTCCTTCAGGTACGGTGCCGGCTCCGCGCCGAGGTTGTTGAGCATCTGCTGGCTGTACCAGTCGATGAAGTTGACCACCCCGAACTCATAGGTCTTGGAGTACGGCCCCGGCTGGTAGGCGGTGGAATTGATGCCACGCTGGTTTTCCTCGGCCAGGCGACGGTCCTGGTCGTTGGTGGCGTCCCACACCTGGCGCATGCGCTCGGGGTCGTAGTCGACACCTTCGACCGCATCCTTGTGCACCAGCCACTTGGTGGTGACCATCGACTCCTGGGCACTGATCGGCCACACGGTGAAGACGATCATGTGGTCGCCCATGCAGTGGTTCCACGAGTGCGGCAGGTGCAGGATGCGCATCGAGCCCAGGTCCGGGTTCTTGATGCGGCCCATCAGCTTCTGGCAGGCCTGCTTGCCGTCCATGGTCATCGACACCGTGCCCTTGAGCAGCGGCATGCGCACGATGCGGTTGCGCAGGCCATGGCTCTTGTGCAGGTACGGGATCTTCTCGGCTTCCCAGGCAGCGGCGCAGGCGGCGACGTGGTCCTTGAACGCCTGGTCGGCGCGGGGGTCGTTGGTGTCGTCCCACTCCAGCAGGGTCTTGAGCAGCTCAGGGTGCGAGCCGTTGCAGTGGTAGCACTCGCGGTTGTTCTCCAGCACCAGCTTCCAGTTGGCTTTTTCCATCAAGGTGGTCTGCACCGCCACCTTGGCGTTCTCCATGTCGTACGGCTCCATGTAGTGCTCGAGGGTGGCGAGGAAGTCGTCGATGGGTGGCGGGTTCTCCGACAGGCTGATGAAGATGTAGCCGCCGGCAGTCTTCACGTTGACCGGCTTGAGGCCGTACTGGGACATGTCGAAGTCGACACCCATCTCGGTGCCGGCGAACAGCAGGCGGCCGTCGAGCTCGTAGGTCCACTGGTGGTACGGGCAGACCAGTTTGGCCACCTTGCCCTTGTCGCTGACGCACAGGCGCGAGCCCCGGTGGCGGCAGACGTTGTGGAAGGCATGCACTTTGCCCTCGGCGCCCCGCACCACGATGATCGGGTTCTTGCCGATCTGCAGGGTCAGGTAATTGCCCTTGGCGGGAATCTCGCAGGTCATGCCGGCGATCAGCCACTCCTTGTGGAAGATCTCCTGCATGTCGATCTGGAACAGACGCTCGTCGGTGTAGAAAGGCTGGGGGAGCGAGAAGGTGCGCTCGCGGGTCTGCAGCATCTCGGCGGTGGCCTTGCGTGCTGCTTCCAGTGGATCGCCCAGGCTCAGGGTTGCGGTGACGTCCATCGTTTGGTCCTCAGGGCCGAGTACGGCCGGCGAAAGGTGGCTAATCGTTGTTGTTGTGCCGCAAGGCTGTCGTGCAAGAACAGCAGGTTCATTTGCGGTGGAGTGTGCGTTCGAAGCGGTGGGCAACCATATCCATGGGCGACATGGCCGAATCGAATTCCGACGCGCCAGCCCTTGTATCGCGGGGCTGGTCGCGATAAGCACGCCGATGTCGCTGATGGGAATGTACTTCGTCACCGGCTTGCGCATTATCGGAGCCATGAAGGCCGGTAGTCGGCCGCTGGAGATGAACATGTCCGATACCTTCCTCAATCCGGTCACCACCCAGACCTGGGCCAATGGCCGCCACGTCGTGCGCTGCGTCAAGGTCATCCAGGAGACCTGGGACGTGCGCACCTTCTGCTTCATGGCCGACCAGCCGATCATGTTCTTCTTCAAGCCGGGGCAGTTCGTCACTCTGGAGCTGGAGATCGATGGCCGGCAGGTGATGCGCTCCTACACCATCTCCAGTGCGCCCTCGGTGCCCTACAGCTTCTCCATCACGGTCAAGCGCGTGCCGGGCGGCCAGGTCTCCAACTGGCTGCACGAAAACATGCACGAAGGTTTCGAACTGGCGGTGCACGGGCCGGTGGGCCTGTTCAACGCCATCGACTTCCCGGCGCCGAAGGTGCTGTACCTGTCCGGCGGTGTCGGCATCACCCCGGTGATGTCGATGGCCCGCTGGTTCTACGACACCAACGGCAACGTCGACATGGTCTTCGTACATAGCGCCCGTTCGCCGAAAGACATCATCTATCACCGCGAGCTGGAGCAGATGGCGTCGCGGATCCCCAATTTCAGCCTGCACATCATCTGCGAGAAGCACGGCCTGGGCGAGCCTTGGGCGGGCTACCGTGGCTACCTCAACCAGCGGCTGATGGAACTGATCGCCCCGGACTACCTGGAGCGCGAGATCTTCTGCTGTGGCCCGACGCCCTACATGAATGCCGTCAAGCGCATGCTCGAGGGCGTGGGCTTCGACATGCGCAACTACCACGAGGAGTCGTTCGGCGCGACCCCGCCAGAAGCCAAGGCCGACGCGGTGGAGCATGCCGAGCAGGCCGCCGAGGCGGCCGAGGAGATGGATGTCGCCGACCTCAACCTGGTGGAGTTCATCGGCAGCGAGAAGAGCATCCGCGTCGCGCCGGGCGAGACGGTGCATGCGGCGGCGGCGAAGGTCGGGTTGATGATTCCCAAGGCATGCGGCATGGGCATCTGCGGTACCTGCAAGGTGCTCAAGCTCGGCGGCGAGGTGGAGATGGAGCACAACGGCGGCATCACCGAGGAGGACGAAGCCGAAGGCTACATCCTGTCGTGCTGCAGTGTGCCTAAGGGGGATGTGCGGATCGACTATTGAGCGGCAAGCTACAAGCTGCAAGAGAAAAGCAGGCCGGTGCAGGGCCTAATGCTGTTCACTTAAGTCTGATGTGGCATCGATTGGGGCTGCCTTGCAGCCCTTCGCGGGCAAGTCCGCTCCCACAAGTACGCTGCAAACCTCAAGGAATGCACGATCCTGTGGGAGCGGGCTTGCCCGCGAAGGGCCGCAAGGCGGCCCCAATTGCTTAAGTGAACGGCATTAGGCGCAGGGCCTGCTTTTTTCTTGCAGCTTGCCGCTGCTTTTCCTGACGGGCGGTTGACTCAGGTCGGAACAAGGCGGGGCAGGACCTGTCAATCTGCCCAGGCTAAAGCCTTTCATTTCCGATATTTAATGGCGGGGGTGCGCAGTTTTCTTTATCGTGTGCGCCCTTTGCAACAACCTGAGACAAACCCCCATGTTGGAAGCCTCCCTGAATCAACTCGAGCAACTGGTCAACGACCTGGTGCACAAGAACGCCCAACTGGCCGAGCAGAACGCCGCGCTCAGCCAGGAACTGGCCCAGGCCAAGGAAGAGAACGACAGCCTGCAGCTGTCGCTGATGGAGCAGGAAGAGAAGCACGGCGCCACCGCCGCGCGTATCCAGGCCCTGGTGGAGCGCGCCAGCGCAGGTGTCGTCAACGCATGAGACTGCAAGCGCAGCCGATCAATGTCGTGTCGATCCTCGGCAACGACTATTCGATCAAGGCGCCAGAAGGCCAGGAAGAGACCCTGGCGCAAGCCGTGCGGATGCTCAACGTTTCGCTGGCCGAAACCAAGCGTCAATACCCCACCCTGATCGGTGACAAGCTGCTGGTGCTGGCAGCCCTGAACCTGTGCTCCCGGCAGATCGAACTGCAGCGCGAGCACCAGCAGACCCTCGAACGCACCCAGGCGCAGATCGACGCCACGGTCGATGCCATCGCCCGAACCATCGGCGACCAATAAGCCTTTTGGGGCTGCTTTGCAGCCCATCGCCGGCAAGCCGGCTCCCAGACCGCGCCGCTCTTGAGATCGGCGCCGATACCCCTGTGGGAGCGGCCTTGCGTGGCGAAAGGGGCGCGCAGCGCCCCCAATAGGTTTCAATGCATTGTCCAGGATCACTGGAATAATTGAATACGTAAGTGTATACACTTTTCCCCAGGCGTATTGCGCCACGCTTATTTTCCTGGGGAGGAAGGGCATGCGGATCTGGCGGCGGAGTATCCAGTGGCAGTTGATTGCGAGCATGGGCGCGGCCTTGCTGGCGAGCATCCTGGTGGTAGTGGCGGTGTATACCGCGGCGGTGAATCGCCTGACCGAGCGTTACCTGGTCGATACGGCCCTGCCGGCCAGCATCGAGGCGATTCGCAACGACATCGAGCGCATGCTCGGCCAGCCACTGGTGGCGGCGGCGGACATCGCCGGCAACACCTTGCTGCGCGACTGGCTGGCCGCTGGCGAGAACCCGGCCGAGCTACCCCGCTTCATCGAGTACCTCGAGGCCGCCAGGCAGCGTAACCAGGCTTTCACCGCGCTGTTCGCCGCCACCGGCACTGGTCACTACTACAGCGAGAAGGGCCTGGACCGTACCCTGAGCCGCGACAACCCCAAGGACAGCTGGTTCTACGGCTACATCGACAGTGGCGCCGAGCGGCTGATCAACATCGATGTCGATGGCGCCACGGGTGAAGTGGCGCTGTTCATCGACTACCGCGTGGAAAAGGACGGCCAACTGGTCGGTGTGGCCGGCATGGGGCTGCGCCTGACCGAGCTGTCGCAACTGATCCGCGACTTCAGTTTCGGCGAACACGGCCGGGTGCTCCTGGTGCGCAACGATGGCCTGATCCAGGTCCATCCCCAGCATGAATTCAGCGGCAAGCGCCAGTTGCGCGAACAGCTTGGCGCGGAAGCGGCCAAGGCCGTCCTTGCGGGCGGCGAGGGCCTGCGCAGCGCCCGGTTCAGCCGCGATGGCGAAGACTACCTGGCCCTGGCCCTGCCCCTGCGCGACCTGAACTGGACCTTGGTGGCCGAGGTGCCGGAGGCGCAGATCTACGCCCAGATGCGCGAAGCGGTGTGGTTGACCAGCCTGATCGGCGGGGCCGTGGCCCTGGTCTCGCTGCTGCTGGTGGTGCTGCTGGCGCGCGGGTTGGTGCGGCCGATCCGCCAAGTGACGGCGGCACTGGTGCAGATCGGTAGCGGGGCGGGTGACCTCAGCCACCGCCTGGACGATTCGCGCCAGGATGAACTGGGCGACCTGGCCCGTGGTTTCAACCGTTTCCTCGACAGCCAGCGGGCCTTGATCGGCGAGGTGCTGCGCACCACCGAACGCTTGCACCGCTCGGTGGAGCAGGTGACCTTGGTGGTGGACAACACCGCCGAGCGCTCCGGTCGCCAGCAGGCAATGACCGAGATGGTCGCCACCGCCGTGCACGAGATGGGCCTGACCGTGCAGGACATCGCGCAGAACGCCGGCAATGCCGCCCAGGCCTCGCAGGCGGCGCGCGACGAGGCGTTGCAGGCCCGTGAGGTGGTGAGCCGCTCGATCGACAACATCGAGGGTATGTCCGGGGAGATCGGCCGGGCAGCAGCGGCGGTTGGCCAGTTGGCCGACGAAGTCGCCTCGATCGATGAGGTCTTGGCGGTGATCCGCAGTATTTCAGAGCAAACCAACCTGCTGGCGCTCAACGCTGCCATCGAGGCGGCGCGGGCCGGGGAGATGGGGCGCGGGTTCGCGGTGGTGGCCGATGAGGTGCGCACGCTGGCGCGGCGTACCCAGGTGTCTACCGATGAAGTGCAGCAGATGATCCAGCGCCTCAAGCAGGGCGCCGGCAGCGCGGTGGCCTCGATGCAGGCCGGGCAGCAGGCCACCGGCAGTGGCGTGGAGGCCAGCCAGCGTACCGGAGCCTCACTCGGGGCGATCACCGATCAGGTCGAGCACATCAGCGACATGAACGACCAGGTGGCCACGGCGACCGAGGAGCAGTCGGCGGTGACCGAGGAGATCAACCGTACCGTGCAGGGGATTTCCGACCTGGCGCGGGAGACGGCGGCCGAAGTGCAAGCGTGCCGGGAACAGTGCCAGGCGTTGCGCGGGCTGGCCGATGACCTGGCGCGGCAGATGGGTGGGTTCAGGCTCTGAGGCCCTGGGGCCGCTTTGCGGCCTTGTGTCGCGAAAGGAGGGCGAAGCCCTCCCGGCCATCGATCAGGCGCCGAAGACCGCGCGGATATCCGCCGCCAGCTCCCGCACCCGCGCCTCCTGGGTATCCCACGAGCACATGAACCGCGCCCCACCGCTGCCGATGAAGGTATAGAAGCGCCAGCCCTTGGCCCGCAGGGCCTCCAGCGCCGGCTCCGGCATTTGCAGGAACACCCCGTTGGCTTCCACCGGGAACATCAGCTCCACATCCGGCAGGTCACTCACCAGCGCGGCGAGCAACTGTGCGCAATGATTGGCATGCACGCCATGGCGCAACCAGGCGCCATCCTCCAGCAGCCCGACCCAGGGCGCGGAGAGGAAACGCATCTTCGACGCCAGTTGCCCCGCCTGCTTGCAGCGGTAGTCGAAATCGTCGGCCAGGGCACGGTTGAAGAACAGGATCGCCTCGCCCACCGCCATGCCGTTCTTGGTGCCGCCGAAGCACAGCACGTCGACGCCGGCCTTCCAGGTCAGCTCCGCCGGCGAGCAGCCCAGGAAGGCGCAGGCATTGGAGAAGCGCGCACCGTCCATGTGCAGGTTCAGGCCCAGCGCCTTGCAGGTGCTGCTGATCGCCTTGAGCTCGTCGGGGCGGTAGACCGTGCCCACCTCGGTGGCCTGGGTGATGGTCACCACGCGCGGCTTGGGGTAGTGGATGTCCTGGCGCTTGAGCGCCACCTCGCGAATCGAGTCCGGGGTCAGCTTGCCCTCGACGCTGCGCGCGGTGAGCAGCTTGGAGCCGTTGGAGAAGAACTCCGGCGCGCCGCATTCGTCGGTCTCGACGTGGGCCGTCTCGGAGCAGATCACGCTGTGGTAGCTCTGGCACAGGGAGGCCAGGGCCAGGGAGTTGGCTGCCGTGCCGTTGAAGGCGAAGAACACCTCGCAGTCGGTTTCGAACAGTTGGCGGAAATGGTCGGCGGCGCGCTCGGTCCATTGGTCGTCGCCATAGGCGCGCTCGTGGCCGCGGTTGGCCTTTTCCATCGCGGCCCAGGCTTCGGGGCAGATGCCGGAATAGTTGTCGCTGGCGAATTGTTGGCTGTTGTCTGTCATGACACCTGTCCTGTGAACGACGCAGACCAGCACTCTAAACCATCGCTTCGGAAGATGCCTATACAAGCTGGTCCCTGGTGGTGCCAGGCCTGCCCGCGAAGAAGATTGCACGGGGCGGGGCCATCGCACAGGCCGGTGGCGAATGTCGTAAACGCGCCATTGCAAGGCGTGCGCAGGCATCTGGGTCCCCCGTCCCGGTCATAACATCGCCGCAAAGGGTGAGAAGACCCTCATCAGACAAGAAACGATCGCTGCCAGGAGACAACAAGATGTTCAGCAAGCAAGACCAGATCCAGGGTTACGACGACGCACTGCTGGCGGCGATGAATGCCGAAGAACAGCGCCAGGAAGATCACATCGAGCTGATCGCCTCGGAGAACTACACCAGCAAGCGCGTGATGCAGGCCCAGGGCAGCGGCCTGACCAACAAATACGCCGAAGGCTACCCGGGCAAGCGCTACTACGGTGGCTGCGAGCACGTCGACAAGGTCGAGCAACTGGCCATCGACCGCGCCAAGCAACTGTTCGGTGCCGACTACGCCAACGTCCAGCCGCACTCCGGCTCCTCGGCCAACGCCGCGGTGTACCTGGCCCTGCTGCAGGCCGGCGACACCATCCTGGGCATGAGCCTGGCCCACGGCGGCCACCTGACCCACGGCGCCAAGGTGTCCTCCTCGGGCAAGCTGTACAACGCCGTGCAGTACGGTATCGATACCAACACCGGCCTGATCGACTACGACGAAGTCGAGCGCCTGGCCGTCGAGCACAAGCCGAAGATGATCGTCGCCGGCTTCTCCGCCTACTCCAAGACCCTCGACTTCCCGCGCTTCCGTGAAATCGCCGACAAGGTCGGGGCGCTGCTGTTCGTCGACATGGCCCACGTCGCCGGCCTGGTCGCCGCTGGCCTGTACCCCAACCCGATCCCGTTCGCCGACGTGGTCACCACCACCACCCACAAGACCCTGCGTGGCCCGCGAGGCGGCCTGATCCTGGCCAAGTCCAACGAAGAGATCGAGAAGAAGCTCAACGCTGCCGTGTTCCCGGGCGCCCAGGGCGGCCCGCTGATGCACGTCATCGCCGCCAAGGCCGTGTGCTTCAAGGAAGCCCTGGAGCCTGAATTCAAGGCCTACCAGCAGCAGGTCATCGACAACGCCCAGGCCATGGCCCAGGTCTTCGTCGAGCGCGGCTACGACGTGGTTTCCGGCGGCACCGACAACCACCTGTTCCTGGTCAGCCTGATCCGCCAGGGCCTGACCGGCAAGGACGCCGACGCCGCCCTCGGCCGCGCCCACATCACCGTCAACAAGAACGCCGTGCCCAACGACCCGCAGTCGCCGTTCGTCACCTCGGGCCTGCGCATCGGCACCCCGGCCGTCACCACCCGTGGCTTCAAGGTCGCCCAGTGCGTGGCCCTGGCCGGCTGGATCTGCGACGTGCTGGACAACCTGGGCGACGCCGACGTCGAAGCCGATGTCGCCAAGAACGTCGCGGCCCTGTGCGCCGACTTCCCGGTCTACCGCTGAGTGGAGTAACCAACCATGCAACGTTATTCAGGCTTCGGCCTCTTCAAGCACTCCCTCAGCCACCACGAGAACTGGCAACGCATGTGGCGCACGCCAACGCCTAAGAAGGTCTACGACGTGGTCATCGTCGGCGGTGGCGGCCATGGCCTGGCCACGGCCTACTACCTGGCCAAGGAGCACGGCATCACCAACGTGGCCGTGGTCGAGAAAGGCTGGCTGGGCGGCGGCAACACCGCCCGCAACACCACCATCGTGCGTTCCAACTACCTGTGGGACGAGTCGGCGCACCTGTACGAGCACGCCATGAAGCTGTGGGAGGGCCTGTCCCAGGACCTCAACTACAACGTGATGTTCTCCCAGCGTGGGGTCTACAACCTGTGCCACACCCTGCAGGACATGCGTGACTCCGAGCGCCGGGTCAGTGCCAACCGCCTCAACGGCGTGGACGGCGAACTGCTGAACACCGCCCAGGTGGCGGCAGAGATCCCGTACCTGGATTGCTCGAAGAACACCCGCTACCCGATCCTCGGCGCCACCGTGCAGCGCCGTGGCGGCGTGGCCCGCCACGACGCCGTGGCCTGGGGCTTCGCCCGTGCCGCCGACGCCCTGGGCGTGGACCTGATCCAGCAGACCGAGGTCATTGGTTTCCGTAAGGAAAACGGCGCGGTGATCGGCGTGGAAACCAACAAGGGCTTCATCGGCGCCAAGCGCGTCGGTGTGGTCACCGCCGGTAACTCCGGGCACATGGCGCGCCTGGCAGGCTTTCGCCTGCCGCTCGAATCGCACCCGCTGCAGGCGCTGGTGTCCGAGCCGATCAAGCCGATCATCGACAGCGTGATCATGTCCAACGCCGTCCACGGCTACATCAGCCAGTCGGACAAGGGCGACCTGGTCATCGGCGCCGGTATCGACGGCTGGGTCGGCTACGGCCAGCGCGGCTCCTACCCGATCATCGAGCACACCCTGCAGGCGATCGTCGAGATGTTCCCGAACCTCTCGCGCGTACGCATGAACCGGCAGTGGGGCGGCATCGTCGACACCACCCCGGACGCCTGCCCAATCATCTCCAAGACCCCGGTCAAGAACATGTTCTTCAACTGCGGTTGGGGCACGGGCGGCTTCAAGGCCACCCCGGGCTCGGGCAACGTCTTCGCCGCGAGCCTGGCCAAGGGCGAGATGCACCCGCTGGCCGCACCTTTCTCCATCGACCGTTTCTACAACGGCGCGCTGATCGACGAACACGGCGCTGCGGCCGTCGCCCACTAATCGGAGACAATCGTCATGTTGCAAATCTTCTGTCCCCACTGCGGCGAGCTGCGCTCCGAAGAAGAGTTCCACGCCTCTGGCCAGGCGCACATCGCCCGCCCGCTGGACCCGGCCGCCTGCTCCGACGAGGAGTGGGGCACCTACATGTTCTTCCGTGACAACCCGCGCGGCATCCACCACGAGCTGTGGGACCACGTCGCCGGTTGCCGCCAGTACTTCAACGTCACCCGTGACACCGTGACCTACGAGATCCTGGAAACCTACAAGATCGGCGAGCAGCCGCAGGTGACCGCCAGCGGCAAGCCGAGCAACGCACCGTCGACCGTCAAAGGCCAAGGGGAAAAAGTATGAGCCAGACCTATCGCCTCGCCAGCGGCGGTCGCATCGATCGCAGCAAGGTCCTGAACTTCACCTTCAACGGCAAGACCTACCAGGGCTATGCCGGTGACACCCTGGCCGCCGCATTGCTGGCCAACGGTGTCGACATCGTCGGCCGCAGCTTCAAGTACTCGCGTCCGCGCGGCATCATCGCCGCCGGTACCGAAGAGCCGAACGCCATCCTGCAGGTCGGCTCCAGCGAAGCCACCCAGATCCCCAACGTGCGTGCCACCCAACAGGCACTGTACGCAGGCCTGGTGGCCACCAGCACCAACGGCTGGCCGAACGTCAACAACGACGTCATGGGCATCATCGGCAAGGTCGGCGGCAGCATGATGCCGCCCGGGTTCTACTACAAGACCTTCATGTATCCCAAGTCGTTCTGGATGACCTACGAGAAGTACATCCGCAAGGCGGCAGGCCTGGGCCGTGCGCCGCTGCAGAACGATCCGGACAGCTACGACTACATGAACCAGCACTGCGACGTGCTGATCGTCGGTGCTGGCCCTGCCGGCCTGGCTGCCGCCCTGGCCGCGGCACGCAGCGGTGCCCGCGTGATCCTCGCCGACGAACAGGAAGAGTTCGGTGGCAGCCTGCTCGACAGCCGCGAGACCCTCGACGGCAAGCCTGCGGCCGAATGGGTGGCTGCGGTGGTCGCCGAGCTGGAAGGCCTGCCGGAAGTGACCCTGCTGCCGCGTGCCACGGTCAACGGTTACCACGACCACAACTTCCTGACCATCCACGAGCGCCTGACCGACCACCTCGGCGACCGCGCCCCGATCGGCCAGGTACGCCACCGCGTGCATCGCGTTCGCGCCAAGCGCGTGGTGCTGGCCGCCGGCGCCCACGAGCGTCCGCTGGTGTATGGCAACAACGACGTGCCGGGCAACATGCTGGCAGGCGCCGTTTCCACCTACGTGCGCCGCTATGGCGTGGCCCCGGGCCGCAAGCTGGTGCTGTCGACCAACAACGACCACGCCTACCGCGCCGCCCTGGACTGGCACGACGCCGGCCTGCAGGTGGTCGCCATCGCCGACGCCCGCCATAACCCACGTGGCTCGCTGGTCGAGGAAGCGCGTGCCAAGGGTATCCGCATCCTGACCTCCAGTGCGGTGATCGAGGCCCGTGGCAGCAAGCACGTGACTGGCGCCCGCGTGGCCGCCATCGACGTGCAGGCGCACAAGGTCACAAGCCCAGGCGAAGTGCTCGAGTGCGACCTGATCGCCACCTCCGGCGGCTACAGCCCTATTGTCCACCTGGCTTCGCACCTGGGCGGCCGCCCGGTGTGGCGTGAAGACATCCTCGGCTTCGTGCCGGGCGATGCACCGCAGAAACGTGTGTGTGTCGGCGGCGTCAATGGCGTCTACGCACTCGGCGACGTGATCGCCGATGGTTTCGAGGGTGGTGTCCAGGCGGCGACCGAGGCCGGCTTCAAGGCCACCGTCGGCACCCTGCCAAAAACCGTGGCGCGCAAGGAAGAGGCCACCGTGGCGCTGTTCCAGGTGCCCCACGACAAGGGCACCAACCGTGCGCCCAAGCAGTTCGTCGACCAGCAGAACGACGTCACCGCCGCCGGTATCGAGCTGGCCACCCGCGAAGGCTTCGAGTCGGTCGAGCACGTCAAGCGCTACACCGCGCTGGGCTTCGGTACCGACCAGGGCAAGCTGGGCAACATCAACGGCCTGGCCATCGCCGCCCGTTCGCTGGGCATCAGCATCCCGGAAATGGGTACCACCATGTTCCGCCCCAACTACACGCCGGTGACCTTCGGCGCGGTAGCGGGCCGGCACTGCGGCCACCTGTTCGAGCCTGTGCGCTTCACCGCCCTGCATGCCTGGCACGTGAAGAACGGCGCCGAGTTCGAGGACGTCGGCCAGTGGAAGCGCCCGTGGTACTTCCCCAAGCCGGGCGAGGACATCCACGCCGCCGTGGCCCGCGAGTGCAAGGCCGTGCGTGACAGTGTCGGCCTGCTCGACGCCTCGACCCTGGGCAAGATCGACATCCAGGGCCCGGATGCCCGCGAGTTCCTCAACCGCGTGTACACCAACGCCTGGACCAAGCTCGACGTGGGCAAGGCCCGCTACGGCCTGATGTGCAAGGAAGACGGCATGGTCTTCGACGACGGCGTGACCGCCTGCGTCGGCGACAACCACTTCATCATGACCACCACCACCGGCGGCGCGGCTCGCGTGCTGCAGTGGCTGGAGCTGTACCACCAGACCGAATGGCCGGAACTGAAGGTGTACTTCACCTCGGTCACCGACCACTGGGCGACCATGACCCTGTCCGGCCCCAACAGCCGCAAGCTGCTGGCCGAGCTGACCGACATCGACCTGGACAAGGAAGCCTTCCCGTTCATGAGCTGGAAGGAAGGCCTGGTCGGCGGCGTGCCGGCGCGGGTGTTCCGTATCTCGTTCACCGGTGAGCTGTCGTACGAGATCAACGTGCAAGCCAACTACGCCATGGGCGTGCTGGAGCAGATCGTCGAGGCGGGCAAACAGTACAACCTGACCCCGTACGGCACCGAGACCATGCACGTGCTGCGGGCCGAGAAGGGCTTCATCATCGTTGGCCAGGACACCGACGGCTCGATGACCCCGGACGACCTCAACATGAGCTGGTGCGTCGGGCGCAACAAGCCGTTCTCCTGGATCGGCCTGCGCGGCATGAACCGCGAGGACTGCGTGCGCGAGAACCGCAAGCAACTGGTGGGCCTCAAGCCGGTCGACCCGAACGTGTGGCTGCCCGAGGGTGCCCAGTTGGTGTTCGATCCGAAGCAGCCGATCCCGATGGACATGGTCGGCCACGTCACCTCCAGCTACAAGGCCAACTCCCTGGGCTATTCGTTCGCCATGGGCGTGGTCAAGGGCGGCCTCAAGCGCATGGGCGAGCGGGTGTACTCGCCGCAGGCAGACGGCAGCGTGATCGAGGCGGAGATCGTGTCTTCGGTGTTCTTCGATCCGAAGGGTGAGCGGCAGAACGTTTGACTCCGAGCCCTGTGGTGAGCCTGCTGGCCCCATCGCCGGCAAGCCGGCTCCCACAGGATCGATGCAGGCCGAGGGGCGATGCTGTACCTGTGGGCGCTGGCGTGCCAGCGATAGGGCCAGAACATCCACCTCAGAGGCTCATCGTTTCGACGAACAAGAATTCAAGGCAGGTAAGAAATGAGCGCTATCAACGTCTTCCAGCAAAACCCCGGCGCCGATGCTCGGGCCGAGTCGCCACTGCACCACGCCGACCTGGCCAGCCTGGTCGGCAAGGGCCGCAAGAACGCAGGCGTGACCCTGCGCGAGAAGAAATTCCTCGGCCACCTGACCATTCGTGGCGATGGCCACGACCCGGCCTTCGCCAGCGGTGTGCACAAGGCCCTGGGCCTGGAGCTGCCGGTGGCCCTGACCGTGGTCGCCAACGAGCAGATGTCGTTGCAGTGGATGGGCCCGGACGAGTGGCTGCTGATCGTTCCCGGCGGACAGGAGTTCGCCGTCGAGCAGAAACTGCGCGCGGCCCTCGAGGGCCAGCATGTCCAGGTGGTCAACGTCAGCGGCGGGCAGACCCTGCTCGAGCTGCGCGGTCCCAATGTGCGCGAGGTGCTGATGAAGTCCACCAGCTATGATGTGCACCCGAACAACTTCCCGGTCGGCAAGGCCGTCGGCACCGTGTTCGCCAAGTCGCAACTGGTGATCCGCCGCACAGCCGAAGACACCTGGGAGCTGGTGATCCGCCGCAGCTTCGCCGACTACTGGTGGCTGTGGCTGCAGGACGCTTCGGCCGAGTACGGCCTGGCGATCGAGGCATAAGGAGAATACGCATGAGTCGGGCACCGGACACCTGGATCCTCACCGCCGACTGCCCGAGCATGCTCGGCACCGTCGACGTGGTCACCCGCTACCTCTTCGAGCAGCGTTGCTACGTCACGGAGCATCACTCCTTCGACGACCGGCTGTCGGGGCGGTTCTTCATCCGCGTCGAGTTCCGCCAGCCGGACGACTTCGACGAGGCCGGTTTCCGTGCAGGCCTTGCCGAGCGCAGCGATGCGTTCGGCATGACGTTCGAGCTGACCGCGCCGAATCACCGCCCCAAGGTGGTGATCATGGTGTCCAAGGCTGACCATTGCCTGAACGACCTGCTGTACCGCCAGCGCATCGGCCAGCTGGCCATGGACGTGGTCGCGGTGATCTCCAACCACCCTGACCTCGAGCCCCTGGCCCACTGGCACAAGATTCCCTATTACCACTTCGCCCTCGACCCCAAGGACAAGCCCGCCCAGGAGCGCAAGGTGCTCCAGGTGATCGAGGAGACCGGCGCCGAGCTGGTGATCCTCGCCCGCTACATGCAGGTGCTTTCGCCCGAGCTGTGCCGGCGCCTGGATGGCTGGGCGATCAACATCCACCACTCCCTGCTGCCGGGCTTCAAGGGTGCCAAGCCCTACCACCAGGCTTACAACAAGGGTGTGAAGATGGTCGGCGCCACCGCCCACTACATCAACAACGACCTCGACGAAGGGCCGATCATCGCCCAGGGCGTCGAGACCGTGGACCACAGCCACTATCCCGAGGATTTGATCGCCAAGGGGCGGGACATCGAATGCCTGACCCTGGCGCGGGCGGTGGGCTATCACATCGAGCGGCGGGTGTTCCTGAACGCCAATCGGACCGTGGTGCTGTAGTGGGAGGTGGGGTCAATTACCAGCTTCGCCATATCCTCGGCTACGCGCCGGCGTGTTACTGACGGATATTGTCCCGGGACTGATTTGGCGGGGGCGTGATCTTACGCTCCGCCAGATTGAACGTGTTCAGATAAGCGCGCACAGGATCGGGTGCTGTTTCGATTCTCGCGGCTATCTGGCTTTCCAACCGCTGACGTGCTTCCAGCGGCCGGATGCCAGGCGTGGTCCCTTCGGTGAGGGGGGCCAGCCCCTCGAATTCTTTCGAATTCATGAACCGACCAAGATTGCGCATGGACCTTTGAGCAATGAGCGGTTCCAGCTCTGGTATGGCGACCGCCAAGCGTTGAATGTCATTCCCGGGGAGGCGGTCCATTACATTGAAGAATAAGTTTTCTTCATGTGAGGCTAGCTGTTGAGGAATGTTTATTTTTCTTTGTTGGCTGCTAGGTCTTGGCGATGGCCTGGGTGGCGTCCGGTGTCCGCGATTCCGAATGGGGACGCCCACGTGCCCAGTTGGATCATTCCTGTTCACGGGGTCGCCATTGCAGTAGCTATATGAATTTACACCCCCTTTGCCGAAAGGGCTGTATGTATCGGCGGAGAGGAAACGCATCAATCTTGGGCTGTAGGCCCGATGTCCATTGCCCAGTAAATACGTTTCTGACCAACGGTCCAACCACTCGCCATTGAAAGCAGCCAATCTTGGTTCGGCTCTAGAAAATACACAGTGTCCGTGGGGTGCATAGACCATCGTCGTTGTGGTGTGTGGCCCTAGGTATTGCAACACGGAAGTACTGGCATCTATTGCCAGCAGCGCTGTCTCTTGCGTCACGTTAGGGTGTCGAAGCGCTAATGGAAAATCGGGCGTTCTGAAAAATGAGTATTGATGCACCTGGCTGAGGATGAGTGCAAGCGAGTTCCTCTGATAAAAAATAAGTTTGGTTACTTCAGCGCTCATTCCTCCGGCCTCCGGCAAAGCACGATGTACGTTAGCACCAGTATTCGATCTGGCACCTTGCCCGACAACTGGTAGAAATGATGGGTATGTCCACTGATGAGCCGCTTGTCATCGTCCCATGGGCCCAACTCCCCTGTCGAAATCGCCAAAAAGACCGGTGAGAACGCCAAGCGCCTGTGGCTTTCCAAAACCTGGCCCGAGGGAGGCTTGCCCTGCAATCCGGCGCGTCCGCATCGTCGATCAAGCGCTGCGGGGGTTCAGTCTCGGTCGATGAGCAGAGGAACTCCACACGCTTGCGGTGCGCAGATGACGGCGTCTCCGTGAATGCCAGGCTCTGCATGCGTCAGCCTCAACGAGCTGTGACCAAGCTTAGAGGCGCCTCCATGACATGCTGCGATGCGCTGCCGTAAACAGGCAAACCCCTGTCGCTTCCAGTCACCGCGATACTCCCTATCAGGCCCACAATTCCTCCATTCCAGTAACACATGCCGCCCAAGGATGGCGGCGCTTTCCACCACCGCTGCATAAATACAAATCAAGCGAGGTAAGAGCATGTCTGGTAATCGTGGAGTGGTGTATCTCGGCGCCGGCAAGGTCGAGGTGCAGAAGATCGACTACCCCAAAATGCAGGACCCACGCGGCAAGAAGATCGAGCACGGCGTGATCCTCAAGGTGGTCTCCACCAATATCTGCGGCTCCGACCAGCACATGGTCCGTGGCCGCACCACCGCCCAGGTCGGCCTGGTCCTCGGCCACGAGATCACTGGTGAGGTGATCGAGAAGGGCCGTGACGTGGAACACTTGCAGATCGGCGACCTGGTCTCCGTGCCGTTCAACGTGGCCTGCGGCCGTTGCCGCTCCTGCAAGGAAATGCACACCGGCGTTTGCCTGACTGTCAACCCGGCCCGCGCTGGCGGCGCCTACGGCTATGTCGACATGGGCGACTGGACCGGTGGCCAGGCCGAGTACGTGCTGGTGCCGTACGCCGACTTCAACCTGCTGAAGCTGCCAAACCGCGACAAGGCCATGGAGAAGATCCGTGACCTGACCTGCCTCTCCGACATCCTGCCCACTGGCTACCACGGCGCCGTCACGGCGGGCGTTGGCCCGGGCAGCACCGTGTACGTCGCCGGTGCCGGCCCGGTCGGCCTGGCGGCCGCTGCCTCGGCTCGCCTGCTGGGCGCGGCCTGCGTCATCGTTGGCGACCTGAACCCGGCCCGCCTGGCCCATGCCAAGGCCCAGGGGTTCGAGGTGGTCGACCTGTCCAAGGACACCCCGCTGCACGAGCAGATCGCCGACCTGCTGGGCGAGCCGGAAGTGGACTGCGCGGTCGATGCCGTGGGCTTCGAAGCTCGTGGCCATGGCCATGAAGGTGCCAAGCACGAGGCGCCGGCTACCGTGCTCAACTCGCTGATGCAGGTGACCCGCGTGGCCGGCAAGATCGGTATTCCGGGGCTGTACGTCACCGAAGACCCGGGCGCGGTGGATGCGGCGGCCAAGATCGGCTCGCTGAGCATTCGCTTTGGTCTGGGTTGGGCGAAGTCGCATAGCTTCCACACTGGGCAAACCCCGGTGATGAAGTACAACCGCCAGCTGATGCAGGCGATCATGTGGGATCGCATCAATATCGCCGAGGTGGTCGGGGTGCAGGTGATCAGCCTGG
This sequence comes from Pseudomonas sp. I2, assembly GCF_040984075.1. Taxonomy (NCBI): domain Bacteria; kingdom Pseudomonadati; phylum Pseudomonadota; class Gammaproteobacteria; order Pseudomonadales; family Pseudomonadaceae; genus Pseudomonas; species Pseudomonas sp. I2. Next base: position 5,338 of record NZ_JBCGFQ010000050.1, on the reverse strand, counting down.
ATCAGGCACCGGAAGGGTATGGCGAGTTCGATGCGGGTGTGCCGAAGAAGTTTGTGATCGATCCGCACAAGACGTTCAGCGCGGCTTGATCACAACAAGCATGAAGGAGCCCCGTTTCGGGGCTCTTTTGCATCCGAGCCATAGGAAGCATCTCGAATGCAAGGGATTATCGAGGCCGCGGTACGATCTGCCTTGAGAACGTCCGCTCTCTCAGGGTGGGTTTCAAACTCTCCGGATTAGCTTTTGCATTTTTTGCTGCAGGGTAAGGGTTTCTTCATTAGCGTTCATATAAAGAACTCCAGGATGGTGTCTAGCCATAAAATCGGTCATTTTTTTGTCGATCCGTTTACCGGCACGCTGCACCCCAAGGCGCTTGGCATTCAGCAGGTCGGTACGTGAAAGCGGGCGTATAGCGCTAAACATCGACTCATGCTCAGCATCAGGGGGGATGTTCGAAATCCAGCGAGCGATGTCCGGGTCGGACTGACCAGTCGCTAATCGTTCGGGGTTGTTTGTTGAGAAGCGGCTTCCTGTTCTAGAAGGCGAATGTTGAGGTAATGATGGGGGAGTCGTACTGGAGGTAGTGGTGTTTGATTCTAGGCTGGCGTTATAGCCGGAACTGCCGCCACCGAGGCTGTTTGAGCTTCTTGAGTGTATTAAGGTTTGTCTGTTTTCAGGGAAAGACGAGCGATTCGTGTTAGCTGTGGCCGGTCTTGGCGTTCTCATTCCAAGTCTGTTACCGATGCCTTTGAAAAACCTTATCAGTACACCTGAATGGCCACTCGGGTCGCTCCGATTAATCGGGTCCCCCTGACAATAAGCATACGTATTCAGGTCGCCCTGGCCAAAAGGGCTCCAACTGTCAGGGCTATAAAATCGCATCAAAATGGGGCTGAACGCTCGATACCCTGAACCTAGAAAATAATTTTGCGTTTGAAGCTCCAGGCTCTCGCCGTTGAAGCCAATCAGCGTTCGAAGCGACGGTAGAGACGAGGCGTAACCATAGGCGGAATAGGCATGGGTTTCGTTAGTGTCGGCGTTTTCCACCTGAAGCACGGAGCCCTTATCGTCAGTTATCAGAAGGCCTGTGTTTGTGAGGGTGTCTGTGTGCTGCTCCGCAAGTGGTACGGAGCCACGCAATATGGTGCGGCTTGTTGCACCTTGCTTCACGCTCATTAGCTCGCCTCCCCGATAGAAATACAGGGAGCTACTAGTGTTGTTTTCGGCCACTGGTCAATCCCTCCATGTGGATGAGTCGTTTGATAATCGGTAGGCACATGTCGAGACCTCAGTTTCTGGGTTCTAGGCTAGCCGTCACAACTGACAAAATTGCTAGGTTTGCTTGGTGAGTACTCTGATTTCTGGTGTCAGATTGCGAAAGTTCTGATGCGTAGCTGCTGGTCATTCTCTTTCCTGGGAAATACCCTACGCATCCTGTCGATGCTCATCTGATTGCCCCGGGTAATCCTGCCCTCTACGCTCGCCGGGTCGCTGAAAGGTTCAGCGATCGGGGTGTGGAAACCCTGGTAATCATCGATCGACATGCCGTTATGGCAGTTGTGCGCGGGAGGCCGTTTGGCCTGCCGGGTTGCTCGATGACCGGTTTTCCACCCCGCGTACAGCTGCCGCCTTTCGTGTGGAAACGATGGCGGTGGCGTTCACCCATCCATTCATCGAGTCCGACTATGAAAAAACTCGTCCCCGACCCACCCCACACCTTCGATCTGCCCAAGGGCACATCCCTCTCCCACGCCATCAACGACGGTATCGTTCCGATGGAGTTCGTGCTGATGAACGTCAGCCACTACTTGATGTTCGCCTACAGCGACAGCCGTCGTGCCCTTGAGCGCATCGAGGATGAAGAAACCCGGCAGTTATTGGCGCACGGCTTGCGGGCCATGCAGATTGCCTGGGGGCAGGCGGAGGCGCTGGCATTGGCGGTCGAGGGGCGCAGCAGTCCTCGATAGCTGGCCTGGAACAAAGCCCGATGTCGCCAGTCGAATGCCTCGTTTCCCGGCCATTCCGGCCGACGAGGTCCTTCCCGATGAAAGCATTCACCCTGGCAACCCTGATGACCCTGGCCGCAAGCCCGGCGTTCGCCTTCAACCTCAGCGATGCGGCCAATGCCGTGTCGGCGATGCAGAGCCAGCAGCAGGGCCAGGTGCAGGCGCCCGAGGCGTCGGCCAACCTGCTCAATACCCTGGGCAGCGAACTGAAGATCACCCCCGAACAGGCGGTGGGCGGGGCGGGTGCCATGCTGGGCCTGGCGCGCAACAACCTGAGCGACGCCGACTACGGCCAACTGACCAAGGCCGTGCCCGGTCTGGACCTGCTCGCTGGCGCCAACGCCCTGGGTGGGCTGAACGGCCTGGGTGAGTTGCTGGGCAAGAACAGCGAGAGCCAACCGGCGCTGAGCAATGCCTTGGGCAATGTCGAGAACCGCAACGACCTGGACAATGCCTTCAAGGCGCTGGGCATGGATACCGGCATGATCGGCCAGTTCGCCCCGCTGATCCTCCAGTACCTGGGCCAGCAGGGCATCGCCGGGTCGTTGTTGCAGAACCTGGGCAGCCTGTGGGCGACCCCGGCACCGTTGGCTCAACCCTCGGTCTGAAGGCCCCACACGCGCACCCTGTAAGCGCGTGTGCGGCGTTGGATCACGCGCTTTCCGAGAAGTCCACCAAGCGTACTGGGCGGCGGAAGCCGGCGGTCAGTACGGCCAGGTAAGCCAACCCCAGGGCGAACCAGCACAGGCCGATCACCAGGGTCAGCGCCGACAGGCTGGTCCACAGCCACAAGGTCAGGCTCAGGCCGACCAGCGGTACCAGGCCATAGCGCAGCAGGCCCTTGAGGTTGCGCTGGCTGGCATCGTGCATCAGGTGGGTTTTCACCACCGCCAGGTTCACCGCCGAGAACGCCACCAGCGCGCCGAAGCTGATCAGCGAGGCCAGGGTGGCCAGGTCGATCACCAGCGCCAGCAGGGAGAACGCCGACACCAGCAGGATGGCGAACACCGGCGTACCGAAGCGTGGCGACAGATAGCCGAAGCTGCGCTTGGGCAGCACCTTGTCGCGGCCCATGGTGAACAGGATGCGCGACACCGCCGCTTGAGAGGCCAGTGCCGAGCCCAGGCTGCCAGCGACGAACGCGGCGGTGAAGAAGTTGGCCAGGAACTGCCCGCCTGCCTTGAACATCACCTCGTTGGCCGCCGCATCGGTATTGGCGAAGGTGCTGCCTGGCAGCACCAGCTGGCTGATGTAGGCCAGCACGGTGAACAGCAAGCCGGCAAACAGGGTGGTGAGGATGATCGCCCGCGGTACATCGCGGCGGGCGTCGCGGCACTCTTCGGCCAGGGTCGAGACCGCGTCGAAGCCCAGGAACGACAGGCACAGCACCGCTGCACCGGCCATCAGGGAACCGAAGCCCGGTGCGCTGCCATCGCCCACCAGCGGCGCGAGGAAGTCGACGGGCTGGCCGCTGCCCAGCGTCTGCCAGGACAGCGCCACGAACACCCCGATGAACACGATCTGCGCGCCGACGATCAGGTTGCTGGCCTTGGCCACCGAGTGGATGCCGATCACGTTGAGCACCGTCACCAGGGCGATCGAGGCCAGGACGATCGTCCATGCTGGGATGGCCGGGAAGGCGATGTTGAGGAACAGGCCGATGAGCAGGTAGTTGATCATCGGGATGAACAGGTAGTCGAGCAGCAACGACCAGCCTGCGAGAAAGCCGACATTGGGGCCGAAGGCGAGGTTGGTGTAGGAGTACGCCGAGCCCGCGACGGGGAAGCGCTTGACCATGAAGCTGTAGGACGTGGCGGTGAACAGCATCGCCAGCAGGGTGACGAGGTAGGCGCCGGCCGTGCGGCCGCCGGTGATCTCGGTGACGATGCCGTAGGTGGTGAAGATGGTCAGCGGGACCATGTACACCAGGCCGAAGAACACCAGGGCGGGCAGGCCCAGGACACGGCGGAGTTGGGCGGGTGCTGCCTCGGCAGCATTGCAAGGTTGATTTGCCATCGATCGATCCGGGCGTTTTGTAGTTGTTGATCGATTTTTATCCAGGTTGGAGGGTGATGACAAACAAAGATTTGTTTATCTCAATTATTAATGTGGATTTTAATCGGGCATCCGTGATGTTTTTTTGCGGGCCCATTCGCGCCGAACCGCCGCGAATGGGCCGTGCCAGGCAACGAAGACCTCAGCCCATCTGCGCCCGCAATGCCTCGATCCGCTGGTCCTTGTCCAGCCACAGCTGGTTCACCCAGTCCTGCACGGTCTGGCGAAACGCCGGGTCGTTCTCATAGTCGCCATTGCACAGCGCCGGATCCAGCTCGCGCACGCGGATGTCGATGATTACCCGGCTGATGTTGCCGCAGAGCAGGTCCCAGAACCCGGGGGCCTTGTCGCCGGGGTAGACGATGGTGACGTCCAGCAGGGCATCGAGCTGTTCGCCCAGCGCCGCCAGCACGAAGGCCACGCCGCCGGCCTTGGGCTTGAGCAGGTGGCGGTAGGGCGATTGCTGTGCTTCGCGCTTGGCTTCGGTGAAGCGGGTGCCTTCCAGGTAGTTGACCACGGTCACCGGCTGGCGCTTGAACAGCTCGCAGGCAGCCTTGGTGATCTCCAGGTCCTTGCCCTTGAGCTCCGGGTGCTTGTCCAGGAAGGCCTTGCTGTAGCGCTTCATGAACGGGTAGTCCAGCGCCCACCAGGCCAGGCCCAGCAGCGGCACCCAGATCAGTTCCTTCTTGAGGAAGAACTTGAAGAACGGCACCCGGCGGTTGAGGCTCTCGATCAAGGCGGGGATGTCGACCCAGCTCTGGTGGTTGCTCACGCACAGGTAGGAGGTGTCCTGGCGCAGTGTCTCGATGCCACGGATATCCCATTGGGTGGGGATGCACAGGGCGAAGATCGCCTTGTCGATTTCCGACCAGGTTTCGGCGATCCACATCACTGCCCAGGAGGCGTAGTCGCGGCCACGGCCCGGCAGTACCAGTTTGAGCAGGGCGAAGACCATCAGCGGGCCGATCAGCACCAGGGTGTTGAGCAGCAGCAGCAGGGTCGTGAGGATGCCGGTCAGCAGGCGACGCATAAGGGAACTCTTGTTGTGGGAATTAAGCGGGTGGCAATGATAAGCACGGCTTGGTCCTACGCCAAATTCGTTATGTAGCGGCAAGCTTCAAGCTGCAAGAAAAAGCGGGGCGGTGGGGGCTAATGCTGTTCACTTAAGCAATTGGGGCCGCTTTGCGGCCCTTCGCGGGCAAGCCCGCTCCCACAAGTACGCTGCAAGCCTCAAGGAATGCACGATCCTGTGGGAGCGGGCTTGCCCGCGAAGGGCT